>NZ_JBXYJF010000041.1:0-23417 GCF_057396245.1 Psychrobacter sp. CX16 | reverse complement strand
TTTTTTCATCAGCCAGTTGTCGCTCAAGTCTTTTTATGATTTGGGCTGGGGTTTCTTTGTGTGGCATTCTTAGGCTCTTTGGCGGTGTATTCCAGTCTAATGTACCATGTTTCCTAAGCCAAGTTAGGACGGTACTACGTCCTTGTATGCCATAGTGCTTTTGGGCTTGTTTGTAGGTCATGTCGCCTTTTTCTACTTGCCCTACCACAGCTAATTTAAAGCCGAGTGTGTAATCTTTCTGTGTTCGTTTAACCCTTGATCTTTCTGCTTTGTCCATTTATAAGCTTCCTTTTCGTAAACTTATTTTAGGACGGGACAAATATCAACAAAAAGCCCTCGAGAGTCTCGAGGGCTTTTTATTATCCAAAAAGATAGCTAATGAATACGAATGGCGACTAATTATCAGCAGCTATCAGTATTGATTATTTGCGGTCTTCAAGCTTAACAAAATCACGCTTAGTCTCACCAGTATATAACTGACGTGGACGACCAATCTTGAACGGTGCGCGGTGCATTTCGATTAAGTGGCTAATCCAACCTGACGTACGGCCTAGAGCAAAGATTACCGTAAACATAGAGGTTGGGATACCAATCGCTTTAAGGATGATACCTGAGTAGAAGTCAACGTTTGGATATAGGTTACGTTTAACAAAGTACTCGTCTTCTAGAGCGATTTTCTCAAGCTTCATAGCAAGCTCAAGCTTAGGATCAGTGATACCTAGAGCGCCCAATACTTCATCACAGGTCTCTTTCATTACTTTAGCGCGTGGGTCAAAGTTTTTGTAAACGCGGTGACCAAAGCCCATTAGCTTCACTTCTTTGCGTTTCACTTTTTCCATGAACTCTTCAACGTTATCGACAGTGCCGATTTCATCAAGCATTTTTAGAACCGCTTCGTTAGCGCCGCCGTGTGATGGGCCCCATAGTGCAACGATACCTGCAGCGATACACGCATAAGGGTTAGCACCAGTAGACGCAGTTAAACGTACAGTAGACGTTGAAGCGTTTTGCTCATGATCAGCATGTAGGGTGAAGATTTTGTCCATTGCTTTTGCAAGGATTGGATCTACTTTGTAGTTTGCGTCAGACGCATCACCAAACATCATGTATAAGAAGTTTTCAGCATAGTTGAAGTCATCACGTGGCTCAACAAAGCTTTCGCCTTTAGTATGACGGTAGCACATAGCAGCAAGTGCTGGAATCTTAGCGATTAGACGAACAGCAGTAGCTTCTTGAGTCTCTTCATCAGCGATGTCTAGACCGTCGTGATAAACAGCGGCTAATGCGCCCATTAAGCTGATCAACATTGCCATTGGGTGAGCATCTTTACCGAAGCCGTCAAAGATGTTGCGGATTTGCGCGTCAACTTCTTTGTTGTCTTGGATTTTGCTGTAGAACGCTTCTTTTTGCTCAGCAGTGGGTAGCTCGCCGTTTAATAGTGCATAGCAAACTTCTAGGTATTCTGCATTGTCAGCAAGTTGGTCGATTGGATAACCACGGTGTAATAACTCGCCTTTCTCACCATTAATGAAAGTGATTTGAGACTCAACAGGCGCGGTTACTTTAAAACCTGGATCATATGTCCAATAGCCTGCACTTTGGAATGCAGCAACATCAATTACTGGATGGCCTAGTGTGCCTCTAAGAATGGGTAGTTCGTGCTCTTCGCCATCTACCTTTAAATATGCAGTATCGTTAGCCATAAAATCCTCTTGATTATTGGAATAAATAGTAAATTTGGAATGATAACTTCTATAAAATGGGCATGGTCAGACAATCTAACTCGACTGTACCAACACTGCGATTATTCTATGCTGAAGTTACCGGGTATGACACTTAAAACGTGTTAAAAAATCAAAAAACAGTACGCTCGTTATTTGTATTCACTGATTATAAAGCCTGCTAAAGTCCGTTTAAGTCATAGCGGCATGGCCATTATGCTTTTTTCGATTCCATTTGTGGCACACGATACTCATTCAAAAAACAATATGGAGACTGTGTCACAAAGGCTTTGGCCGAATTCTGGTAAGGCATAAAACGAGACGACTGATATATTACCAGTTAATACAGTCAATTGAAAAAAACATTTATAACGTAAGCACTACCCCCTAGTCAATGTTTGTTGCCTATTTTAATTGTTTTTAACCAAGCGGTAGTTTAATGCTTTGTAAATGAAGATGAGATCAATTTTGAAATGCCAAAATGAAGCCAAGCTTTGTATTTTATAAAAATAAAGTGTTTTTTGGTGTAAAAAGGGGCGGAGATTTCCGGTAATTATTACACTTAAAGCCAGACTAAGCAGAGGTTAAGTAACATTAAACTAACACGAGATAGCAAAAGTATCGTGGTGAATCTGTAATAAAAAATAGACAATAACCTATTAAGAGTAGCCTTAGGGCTAGCAAGAGGGTTGTTGTTTTAGTATTTTATTTGTAATTGATAGAAACAAACTCTATAATTACTGCGTTCCAGATGCTGGCTTGTAATTTAACTGAGAGTTAATACGTTATAGGACGTTGATTTATAATTATTATTAGTTGTTGTTTGATATTAATTATAAATTTATAGGAGAGTCTCCTAGTTATCTCATTTGGTTAATTCTTTAATAGTCGCCAACGCTTTTCGAAACTGTCAGATATGCATCGCCTATTTTGTTTGTTTGACCGTATGCGGTTTATCATAGCTCCTTATTTTAGAATCGCATATCCAATCAAGCAGTAACTATTAAGTAGTACGTTGTCTGTAGATAATAGGTAGTGCTTGCCGTTTCGTATAACAGTGTCAGCTCTAGCATCGAATTCTTATACTCTAAGCTTTTTTTAAAATTAAAAAATAATTTTAGAGTGCTGTAAGCTTTACAGTACGGCTAAGTCTTTATTTAGCCAGTTAGCTACTCCTTAACTTATCCGTCTCGTGTGTGCTTTATTCGTAGCTACTTAAGAAATTACTCGTAATTTAAGTAATGGGTTAGGTCGCTGTGATGTGTAAGCGATAACATGAGTGTCAACCGTAAAAGGACGCCCGCTGTGAAAAGCAACCGACCGATTAATTTGCCACTTAGCCAAGTGATAAGCGTTAACAGCTCACCTACGGCAAGAGCTTCGATTTTGCATCGTATTTCAGGGATTATTCTGTTCTTACTGATTCCCGTCATGCTGTGGCTTCTACAAACTTCTTTATATTCTCCTCACCACTTTGCCGCTGTGTTTGACAATATCGTCCTACGCTTTATCGTATGGATCTTTGTTGCTGCGACGGCTTACCACTTCGTTATGGGTATTAAGCATTTATTTGCGGATATGGGCTTTAACGAAGAGCTTAAGTCAGGCAAAACAGCATCAGTTGTGAGTTTTGTTATTGCCGCTATATTGATAGTGCTATCATTTATATGGGTGATGTTCTAATGAGAAATGATTCTGGAATTAAAAGTGCGACTGGCCTAACAGGTTCAGGCTCGCGCGATTGGATTATGCAGCGTATCAGTGCCGTTGTATTGGCCGTATATGCTGTAGTGATGGTAGGCTTCTTCCTAACTCATGGTGATGTGCACTATGAAGAGTGGGTAAGATTCATCATGAGCATGCCGATGCGTCTATTAAGTTTAGTCGCAATTATTGCACTAGCGGCTCATGCTTGGGTAGGTATGTGGACTGTATTTACCGACTACATTAAATCAACTGGCTTACGCATTGTGTTGCAAGCCGCTATGATTATCGCAATTTTAGTGTATCTATTTTGGGGTGTCATGATTTTTTGGGGTCGCGGTATTATTTAATCTAAGTGGCTGCTTTAAGCTTAGGAATCTACTAAGACAAGGCGTGCCGCTTAAGTTGACATTAATACTTAAACCAACTCTAAATAAAAGTGAGCCTGTCTGGTAATGTGAGGCTATATTAATCGGCTAAAATACGCTATGTGATTTGTACATTCAGTAGTTATTTAAGAGATTTTAGTGGCAGTATTTTAGTAATAACTGACTTAATATAGCGCCCATCGCCAGCTAATATGACGACTAACGTATTCATTAGGAAAACGTAATGGCAACTAGACAAGACAATACAATTAGCAATATTAAAACCCTAAATTACGACTCTGTTATCGTTGGCGGTGGCGGCTCAGGTATGCGTGCGGCGCTACAATTGGCCGAAGGTGGCATGAAAGTCGCCGTTATCACCAAAGTATTTCCAACCCGTTCGCACACTGTTGCGGCGCAGGGTGGTATTGGTGCAAGCCTTGGTAACATGAGTGATGATAACTGGCATTTCCATTTTTACGATACTGTAAAAGGTTCTGACTGGTTAGGCGACCAAGACGCTATTGAATATATGTGCCGCGAAGCACCAAAAGTAGTGTATGAGCTTGAGCATATGGGTATGCCATTTGACCGTAACCCAGATGGTACTATCTATCAACGTCCGTTTGGTGGTCATACCTCAAACTATGGTGAAAAGGCTGTACAACGTGCTTGTGCTGCAGCTGACCGTACTGGTCATGCGCTACTGCATACGCTATATCAAAAGAACCTTGAGAAAGGCACTGAGTTTTTCATCGAGTGGATTGCGCTTGACTTAATTAAAGATGAAGATGGTAACATCAACGGCGTTGTCGCTATCGAACAAGAAACAGGTACTGTTGCGGTATTCCAAGCAAACCATACTGTTCTTGCTACTGGTGGTGCTGGCCGTATCTTCTCGGCATCTACTAACGCTTATATCAACACCGGTGACGGCCTTGGTATGGCAGTACGCGCAGGTATTCCATTACAAGATATGGAATTCTGGCAGTTCCACCCAACGGGTGTATTCGGTGCCGGCGTACTATTAACCGAAGGTTGCCGTGGTGAAGGCGCTATCTTACGTAATAAAGATGGCGAAGCATTCATGGAGCGTTATGCACCAACTGTTAAAGACTTGGCACCTCGTGACCTAGTATCACGTTCAATGGACCAAGAAATTAAAGAAGGCCGTGGTTGTGGGCCTAATGCTGACCATATCGTAATGGATATGACTCACTTAGGGGTTGAGACCATTATGAAGCGTTTACCATCAGTGTTTGAGATTGGTAAAAACTTTGCTAACGTTGATATCACTAAAGAGCCAATTCCAGTTATCCCAACCATTCACTATATGATGGGCGGTATTCCAACCACTATTCATGGTCAGGTTATTGTTCCTGATTTGGACAGTGGTCCAAACGAAGAAGGCTTATACACTGAAGGTAAAGTAGTTAAAGGCTTATACGCTATCGGTGAATGTGCTTGTGTGAGTGTTCACGGTGCGAACCGTTTAGGTACTAACTCACTGCTTGACTTGGTTGTATTCGGCCGTGCTGCTGGTAAGCACATCACTGATGATTACCATCATGCAGACCACAACTACAAGCCAATTGATCCACGCGTTCTTGACTATACTGTTGGCCGCTTAAACAAATTGCAGCAATCAACTCAAGGTCACAACGCACAAGACGTCGCTGATGAGATTCGTGCATTGATGCAGAAGCACGCCAGTGTATTCCGTACTCAAGAGTTAATGGACGAAGGTGTTGAGAAACTATTGGCGCTAGGCGAGAAAGTGGAGAATATCCATCTTGCTGATAAGTCACAAGTATTTAACACTGCGCGTATTGAAGCATTAGAAGTGGCTAACCTTTATGAGGTCGCTAAAGCAACAATGATTTCAGCATCAAAACGTCATGAATGCCGCGGTGCGCATACCGTACTTGATTATGATCGTCCAGAAGATGATCCAGTTGCACCAAACGGTCGTAACGATAACGAGTGGATGAAGCATACGCTTTGGTATTCTGAAGGCAATAAGGTTATCTATAAGCCTGTTCGCAAAGTACCACTGACTGTTGATTACGTTGAGCCTAAAGTACGCGTTTACTAATTTACCGGTAGGTTAGAGGCGATAATCGCTTTTCTAACCTACTTATAGAAACGCTTAAATAAGCTATTTGACGTTAATTTTTGAATTTAATTTTTAAATTAGTAAAGCTGTTTTATCAGATGTCAGATTTCAATGCGTTTGAAAAAACAGCTCTACACCGTGTGGAGTTAGCACTATGAGCCGAGGTACTCGCACCATTGAGTTATACCGCTACGACCCTGATAAGGACGCAGCCCCTTACATGCAAACATATACGGTTGAGCTTTTAGACTCAGATCGTATGTTGCTTGACGTTTTACTACGTTTGAAAAAACAAGATGAAAGCATTACTTTCCGCCGTTCATGCCGTGAAGGTATTTGTGGTTCTGATGGTATGAACATCAATGGTAAAAACGGATTGGCATGTTTGCTTAACATGAACACGCTTCCTGAAAAAATTACCATTCGTCCATTACCAGGTTTGCCAGTTGTACGTGACCTAGTTGTGGATATGAACCAGTTCTATGAGCAGTATGAGAAAGTTCATCCTTTCTTAATCAACGAACAGCCTGCACCGCCAACAGAGCGTCTACAATCTCCTGAAGACCGTGAAAAGCTAAATGGTCTTTATGAATGTATTCTATGTGCGTGCTGTTCAACCAGCTGCCCATCATTCTGGTGGAACCCTGATAAATTCTTGGGCCCATCTGCGCTATTGAATGCTTACCGCTTTGTTGCCGATAGCCGAGATAGCGATACCCAAGCTCGTTTAGCACGTCTTGATGATCCGTTCAGCTTATTCCGCTGCCGTGGTATCATGAACTGTGTATCGGTTTGTCCGAAAGGCCTAAACCCAACGCGTGCTATCGGCCATCTACGTAACTTACTACTTGAGCAAGCGGGTTAAGCGTGCTCTTTATTATTAAGTTTCAACTGTTACAGAATAGATAGCATATATTAGCGATACTTTACGTGATTACGACAGACCTCTATTTGTTGATAGGGGTCTTTTTTTGTTAAAATTGCGTTAGTGCGAATGATGAACATTTAGTTTCTAAATATCTACTATTGAACAAACAAACGATGAAGATTTAGGTTCCATGTTACCCTTATATTCAGTGAGCAACTGTAGCCTAAACTATCGTAGTCTAAACCTATAAATAATAAATAAATGTTCAGGTAAGTTAAGTACGCATAAAACTGGCACGGTATCTGCATCAAAGTAGGTAAGATGTGCCGGCTTTTATCGTTGTCATAAGACTGGCATCGTTTTAAGTCAAAATAAACGTTAAAAGCGGTGTTATTTGGCAAGACTATTAAAATAAAAGCCGCCGATAGTCTTAAAGTTGTACTTTGTACCCTAAACATACAACACTCGCTATAACTGTGAGTAAAATAAACATTAATCTAGGTTACGGATAGTGAAAAGAGAGAGTAAAATAGAGGGTTTTTAATGGTCAATAGTGCCGTTTACTCTCAAATATGCATTCTGGTGGTATAAATAGAAGAATAATGGCTTATCATTTTTAGAGTCGCTTGTATAAGCCACTATAAATTTGCACTAAGCATCCCATAATGTTGAATCATCCATAGCCAGTGTGACTTAATCGCGTTTTATTTTAATTAAACCTTAATGTAAATAAGAAAAGACTATGAATACTATGAATCAAGATGTCCAAAAAACCGCGGCCACAGAGCTTGCTGGAGACAATGCAAGCTATATTGAGTCTCTATATGAGCAGTATCTACAGGATCCAGACAGTGTAGATGCTGACTGGCAAGCCTATTTCAAAGAATTTGAGACAGGTAACGATGCACTGCATCATGTCATTCAAGATCAGTTCTTACTACTTGCTCGCAACCAAACTGCGAATAAGCTACCTGCTGTAGGGGCTGCTAGTAACACTGGTGCACAAGGTAACAATGTCGCCAACTGTGTTGACCCAAGACAGATGGGTGTGCAGAAGCTTATCTCGGCTTATCGTCGTCGTGGTCATCGCCGTGCACAGCTTGATCCTTTACAGCTACATCCACGTGCTGAAGTAGAAGATCTAACGCTTGAATTCCACGGGCTATCAGAAGCGGATTTAGACACCGTGTTCCCGACCAGTGATTTTAATATTGGTAAGCCTGAAGCGACACTTCGCGAAATTATTGAAATTGCTGAGCGTGTTTACTGCCGTCACATTGGTCTTGAGTACATGCACGTGACAACCAGTACTGAAAAGCGTTGGTTTGAGGAGTACATAGAAACCAATTTAGGCCATATCAAATTTGATGCTGAAAAACGCAAATCAATTCTTGAGCGTTTAACGGCTGCTGAAGGTCTAGAGAAATACTTAGCACGTAAATACACTGGTGTTAAGCGTTTTGGTCTAGAAGGTGGTGAAAGCTTCATCCCTGCTGTTCACGAAATCATTCAACGTGCTGGTGGGTATGGTACAAAAGAAATGGTTATCGGTATGGCTCACCGTGGTC
This sequence comes from Psychrobacter sp. CX16, assembly GCF_057396245.1. Classification (NCBI taxonomy): domain Bacteria; kingdom Pseudomonadati; phylum Pseudomonadota; class Gammaproteobacteria; order Moraxellales; family Moraxellaceae; genus Psychrobacter; species Psychrobacter sp. CX16. The sequence continues at coordinate 15,072 of NZ_JBXYJF010000041.1, read as the reverse complement.
GTCTAAACTTATTGGTAAATATCTTGGGTAAAAACCCAGCTGATTTGTTTGATGAGTTCGATGGTAAAGTCGTTCCTCAAAAAGGTTCAGGCGACGTTAAATACCATAATGGTTACTCTTCAAACATCATGACCCCAGGTGGCGAAGCGCATTTAGCTTTAGCGTTCAACCCATCGCATCTTGAAATCGTCTCTCCTGTATTAGAAGGCTCTGTTCGTGCGCGTCAAGTACGTCGTAACGACACAGACGGTAACCTAGTATTGCCATTAGTGGTACATGGTGACGCTGCGATTGCTGCACAGGGTGTGGTTCAAGAAACTTTCCAAATGTCACAGACTCGCGCCTATACTACAGGTGGTACGGTTCACTTAGTTATCAATAACCAAGTGGGCTTCACGACCAGCCGTCAAGAAGATGCACGTTCTACTGAATACTGTACTGATATTGCGAAGATGGTTCACGCACCAATTCTACACGTGAATGGTGATGATCCTGAAGCAGTAGTATTTGCGGCTCAAATGGCGTTAGATTATCGTCATGAGTTCCATAAAGACATCGTGATTGACTTATTCTGCTATCGCCGCAATGGTCATAACGAAGCAGATGAGCCATCAGCGACACAGCCATTAATGTACTCAGTTATTAAGAAGCTACCAACGACTCGTACGTTATATGCGCAAAAACTAATCGAAGACGGTGTTATCTCTGATGGTGAAGATAAAGCATTAGAAGATGAATACCGTGAGTCATTAGACAAAGGCGAATACGTTGCCAGCGCTCTAGTTAGTGAGCCAAACGAAGAATTATATGTCGACTGGACACCGTATCTTGGTCATGACTTAGAAGATGACTGGGATACCAGTGTTGATATTGAGAAGCTAAAAGAATATGGCCGCCGTATGGCAGAGATGCCAGAAGGCTTCAAGCTACAGCGCCAAGTTAAAAAAGTAATCGAACAGCGTTTAGCGATGCAGACGGGTGAAGAGCCACTTAACTGGGGTGCCGCTGAAACATTAGCTTATGCCTCACTAGTTGATGAAGACTTCCTAGTTCGTATTACTGGTGAAGATGTGGGCCGTGGTACTTTCTCACATCGTCATGCAGAGATTTATAACGTTGAAAATGGCGATATGTATGTACCATTAGCTCATGTTACTGAAGACCAAGCCCGCTTTGCGATTTATAACTCGCTATTATCAGAAGAAGCAGTGTTGGCCTTCGAATATGGCTATGCGACTACAGTGCCTAATGCATTGATTATTTGGGAAGCACAGTTCGGTGACTTCGTAAACGGTGCACAGGTTGTTATCGACCAGTTTATCTCTAGTGGTGAAACCAAATGGCAACGTGTTTGCGGCTTAACTATGCTACTACCACATGGCTTCGAAGGTCAGGGTCCTGAGCATTCATCAGCCCGTCTAGAGCGCTTCTTACAATTATGTGCTGAAGATAACATGCAAGTTATCACACCAACAACGCCCGCACAGATTTTCCATGCGCTACGTCGTCAGGCTGTTCGCCCAATCCGTAAGCCATTAATTGTTATGTCGCCTAAGAGCTTGTTACGTCATAAGCTTGCGACCTCTCAATTAGAAGAACTTGCTAATGGTAAGTTTGAGACTGTATTGCCAGAGATTGATGAGCGCGATAACGATAAAGTAACTCGCTTAGTAATGTGTGGTGGTAAGGTTTATTATGACTTACTAGAGCAGCGCCGTGAGCTTGGTTTAGACCATGTAGCGATTGTTCGTATCGAGCAGCTATATCCATTACCAGAAGAAAGAATGGTGGCGGAAGTGCAAAAATACAGCAACCTTGAAGAAATCGTATGGTGTCAAGAAGAGCCATTGAACCAAGGCGCTTGGTACTACTTAGCACCGCATATGTTCCGTATCTTCGGACCAAAAGGCGATCAGCCACGTGTGACTAAAGCACGTATTGTTGAGCCAGTAGCGCGTCCAGCATCTGCTGCGCCAGCAACTGGTCTAACTTCTATCCATGTCCGTCAGCAAAAAGAATTAGTCGCGGGTGGTCTGGGTGTTGACGTTGATCAACTTAAATAATTAAAAAGGGACCTAGGCAGAGTGCTGCCTAGGTCCTCACGCTTATCTAAACGTTTAAAAAAGTTTATTTTAAATAACAGGTTATTTTGTCGTTAATTGGCTTGAAAATTTTCGAGAAAAGATTATTTAAGGGCAGGTTTAACCGCATTAGTTTTGCAAAGCACGCGTTACTTTCTAAATCATAAAAAACAATGTGCTAATCATTAAGATCTTAATATTAATATAACAGGAGCAATTCCCATGGCAGAGATCAAAGCCCCCGTATTTCCAGAATCAGTTGCTGACGGTACTATCGTAGAATGGCATTACAGCGAAGGCGATCAAGTTAATCGTGACGATATCCTAGCTGAAATTGAAACAGATAAAGTGGTATTAGAGGTTGTGGCACCAGATGACGGTGTACTGACTAAAATCGTTAAGCAGGTAGATGACACTGTATTATCTGATGAGCTTATTGCTGAATTTGAAGCAGGCGCAACAGGATCTACTTCAAGCGATGACAGCTCAGGTGATAAAGAAGAGTCTAGCGATGCTGCTGCAGAAAAAGAAGCATCAGACGGTGGCGAGCCTAAGCAAGCATCTAAAGATTCTGCAGATGATCATAAAGATCAAAGCCCAGCAGTTCGTAAAGCTGCCAAAGAATCTGGTGTAGATCCTAAGAATGTTGAAGGTTCAGGCCGTGGTGGTCGCGTAACTAAGCAAGATATGGCGAATCCTAAACTGAAAGCAGACAGCTCTATCAAGTCTGACAGCGGTCGCCCTGTTGCAGAATCTGTCGGCGAGCGTACTGAGAAACGTGTTCCAATGACTCGTCTACGTAAGACTGTTGCGAACCGTCTATTAGCCGCGACTCAAGAAACAGCAATGTTAACCACGTTCAACGAAGTTAACATGAAGCCATTGATGGATCTTCGTGCTAAGTATAAAGAAGAGTTCGAAAAACGCCATGACACGCGCCTAGGCTTTATGTCTATGTTTGTTAAAGCGGCAACTGAAGCTTTAAAACGCTTCCCAGCAGTTAACGCATCAATCGACGGTGATGACATTGTTTATCATGGTTACTATGATGTTGGTGTTGCAGTATCTTCTGACCGTGGTCTAGTAGTACCTGTACTACGTGACACTGACCGCATGAGCATGGCTGATATCGAATCAGGTATCCGCGAATTTGCTGGTAAGGCACGTGATGGTAAATTGTCTCTAGATGACATGACTGGCGGTACGTTCACTATCACTAACGGTGGCGTATTCGGTTCATTAATGTCAACACCAATCTTGAACCCACCACAAACGGCTATCTTAGGTATGCATGCGATCAACGACCGCCCAATGGCAGTTAATGGTCAAGTAGAAATCCTACCAATGATGTACCTAGCATTATCATACGACCACCGTATGATTGACGGTAAAGATGCGGTACAGTTCTTAGTAACTATCAAAGAGCTTATCGAAGATCCAGCTAAAATGTTATTAGACCTATAAGGTCAACGGGCTTGTATCGGAGCAAATCTGGTACAAGCTTTTTCGTTATGGATTGATTATTGAGCTCATTAATAACGATTGTTGTTAATCATAAGGCAGACTTAGAGAGTAATCGAAGCTGCCTTATTCATTAACCTGATAATAAAAGCTTAAGCAGATCATTTCATGATTCAAATTATAAATAAAAGAGCTTTTAAAATTCTCTGATTAAAAGACGGAATATATTATGAAAGACAGTTATGATTTAGTTGTTATTGGCGGTGGTCCAGGTGGTTATGAGGCGGCAATTCGTGCCGGTCAGTTAGGTATGAGCGTTGCTTGTATCGAAAAGCGCGTTTATAAAGGTGAGCCTGCTTTAGGTGGTACTTGCTTAAACGTTGGTTGTATCCCATCAAAAGCATTGTTAGATTCTTCACATCGTTATGAAGCCACCAAGCATGAGCTTGAAGAGCACGGTATCACGACTGGTGATGTTGAAATCGATGTTCCTAAAATGATTGAGCGTAAAGAAGCCATCGTTAAACAGTTAACCGGTGGTGTTGCTGCTTTATTAAAAGGCAACAAAGTAGACTGGTTACAAGGCTGGGGTACTTTAGTTGACGGTAAAGGCGCTGAGAAAAAAATCAAATTTACTGCGCTAGAAGATGAATCAGAAACGACTATCACTGCTAAAAACGTTATTTTAGCAGCAGGTTCTGTGCCAATTGATATCCCTGTTGCGCCAGTTAACAACGAAGAAGGCATTATTGTTGATTCTACTGGTGCTCTAGATTTTACTGAAACGCCTAAGCGTTTAGGGGTAATTGGTGCTGGTGTTATCGGTCTTGAGCTTGGTTCAGTATGGCGTCGTTTAGGTGCCGAAGTGGTAGTTTATGAAGCGCTTCCAGAATTCCTAGCTGCTGCTGACAAAGACATCGCTAAAGAGGCAGGCAAACTACTTAAGAAGCAGGGTCTAGACATCCGCGTTGATACCAAAGTAACCAATGCTGAAGTAAAAGACGGCCAAGTAGTGGTGACCAGCGAAAAAGGTGGTGAGTCATCTGAGGAAACCTTCGACAAATTAATCGTTTGTGTCGGTCGCCGTGCTTACTCTGAAAAATTACTGGGTGAAGACTCAGGTATTAAGTTGACTGACCGTGGTCTGGTTGAAGTTGACGATCAGTGTAAAACCAATCTAGAGGGCGTTTACGCTATTGGCGACTTGGTGCGTGGTCCAATGCTTGCCCACAAAGCAATGGAAGAGGGCATGATGGCCGTTGAGCGTATTCATGGCGAAAAAGCACAAGTTAACTATGACACTATCATCAATGTTATTTACACGCATCCAGAGATTGCATGGGTTGGTTTAACTGAGCAAGCCGCTGAAGAACAGGGCTATGAGGTTAAAACGGGTTCATTCAACCTAGCAGCTAACGGGCGTGCATTGGCTCAAAGCGAAGGCCAAGGTTCAATCAAAGTGGTGGCTGATGCTAAGACCGATCGTTTATTAGGTATGCATGCTATTTGTGCGGGTGCCGGTGATATCGTTCACCAAGGTATGATTGCTATGGAATTTGTTTCAAGCATTGAAGACCTACAGTTAATGACCTTTGCTCACCCAACCATCAGTGAGGCGGTACACGAAGCAGCGCTATCAGCAGATGGCCGTGCTATTCACGCTATTCAACGCAAAAAACGCAAATAAGACATTATTGTGCGAATAGTGAATTATTGTAAATAGACTTAAACATCATATTATTAACACAATATTATTTATCTAAGTCTGTTGCGAATAAAGCGGCTGGCTCTAATTTAAAATAAAATGTCCTGCATTTTTGGGTTAGAGCCAGTCTTAAAACTTAAAATTAAAAAATTAAAGGATAACTTTATGAATTTACATGAGTATCAAGCCAAACTGTTATTAGAAAGCTACGGCTTACCTATCCAGAAAGGTATTATCGCGTATAGCGGTGATGAAGCTGCTGAAGCATTTGACAAGACACCAACTGACGTTGCCGTTATCAAAGCACAGGTACACGCTGGTGGCCGTGGTAAAGCGGGCGGTGTTAAGCTTGCTAAGACTCGCGAAGAAGCGAAAGAAATCGCTGATGCGCTAATCGGTACCAACTTAGTCACTTATCAAACTGACGCTGAAGGTCAGCCAGTAAACTTCGTATTGGTTGCAGAAGATATGTACCCAGTACAAACTGAGCTATACCTAGGTGCGGTTGTTGACCGTGCAACTCGTCGTGTGACTTTCATGGCATCTACCGAAGGTGGTGTTGAAATTGAGAAAGTTGCAGAAGAAACGCCAGAGAAAATCTTTAGCATCACAGTGGATCCATTAGTGGGTCTAATGCCTTTCCAAGCACGTGAAGTTGGTTTCAAACTGGGTCTTGAAGGCAAGCAAATCAACCAGTTCGTTAAACTAATGACGGGCGCATACAAAGCATTCGTCGAAAATGATTTCGATATGATTGAAATCAACCCACTAGCCGTTCGTGAAAATGGTGAATTGGCTTGTGTTGACGGCAAAATCGGTGTTGATTCAAACGCGCTATTCCGTCAGCCAAAAATCGCTGAGCTACATGACCCTTCACAAGAAAATGAGCGTGAGCTTAAAGCGGCCGAGTTTGACCTAAACTACGTTGCGCTTGAAGGTAACATCGGTTGTATGGTTAACGGTGCTGGTCTTGCAATGGCAACAATGGACATCATCAAGCTGTATGGCGGTAAGCCAGCTAACTTCCTAGACGTTGGCGGCGGAGCAACTAAAGATCGCGTTGTTGAAGCATTCAAAATCATTTTAGAAGATGAGAGTGTAAAAGGCGTTCTAATCAATATCTTCGGCGGTATCGTACGTTGTGACATGATTGCTGAAGCAATTATTGCTGCTGTTAAAGAAGTAAATGTCACTGTACCTGTCGTGGTTCGCTTAGAAGGTAACAATGCTGAATTAGGTGCTAAGTTATTAGACGAGTCGGATGTTGAAGTTATTTCAGCACAAGGTCTATCTAATGCTGCACAAAAAATTGTTGATGCTGTTGCTTAATAGCAAGCCCAACACAAAAAATTCAAATTTATAAATAACCTTTTAAGTTATATAACCATAATTCGGAGTAAATAATGAGTGTATTAATCGACAAAGACACCAAAGTATTGGTGCAAGGTTTTACTGGTAAAAATGGTACTTTCCATTCAGAACAAGCGATTGAGTACGGTACTAAAGTTGTTGGTGGTGTAACCCCAGGTAAAGGTGGTCAAACTCACCTAGGCCTACCAGTATTCAATACTATGAGCGAGGCAATGGAAGCAACGAACGCTGATGCGTCAGTTATCTACGTCCCAGCGCCATTCGTTCTAGATTCAATCATCGAAGCAGTAGACGCTGGTGTTAAGCTAATTGTTGTGATTACTGAAGGCGTACCTACTTTAGATATGCTAAAAGCGAAGCGTTACATCGAAGAAGCTGGTGATGTGAAAATGGTTGGTCCAAACTGCCCAGGCGTTATCACTCCAGGTGAGTGCAAAATCGGTATCATGCCAGGCCACATCCATCAGCCAGGTAAAGTGGGTATCATCTCACGCTCTGGTACATTGACTTATGAAGCGGTAGCTCAAACTACTAAATTAGGCTTCGGTCAGTCTACTTGTATCGGTATCGGCGGTGACCCAATCCCAGGTATGAACCAAATCGATTGCTTAAAGATGTTCCAAGAAGATCCTCAAACTGAAGCGATTGTACTAATCGGTGAAATCGGTGGTACTGCTGAAGAAGAAGCGGCAGCTTACATCAAAGAGCACGTAACCAAGCCAGTTATCGGATACATCGCTGGTGTTACTGCCCCTAAAGGTAAGCGTATGGGCCATGCTGGTGCGATTATCTCTGGCGGTAAAGGTACTGCTGAAGAGAAATTCAAAGCATTCGAAGATGCGGGAATCGCCTACACCCGTGACCCATCTAAGATTGGTGAAACAGTTAAAGAAGTTACCGGTTGGTAATTTGCAGACCCTGTTAGCTTGAATACTATTGTTTTTAATTAATACGAATAGCATTTAGAACCTGTATTCATAAGCTACAGTTATGGTATTTTTAGAATAAAATGAGACAATACGAGGCAAAATTGGGTTGAATAGTCCTTCTATTCGAGCCGAATTTTAACAAAGTAGTGGCTTGTTTTAGGCAAAAAGAGCCAATTATAGCTTGTGAATACAGGTTCTTAGCTAAAATAATAAAAGAGCATTCTTCGGGGTGCTCTTTTTTTTTGTTTATATTAATTTGTCAGTCATCTTAATTGATTATGATACGGATATTTATATCAATGCTTATAGAGATAACGGTTAAGTTTGCTACAATAGCTTCATAACCGATAAATCATTCTAATTTTACTCATACTGAACTGGATGCTTATGAACTCACCTGTTACCCATGCCGTTATTCCTGTTGCTGGATTTGGTACCCGTATGTTGCCACTATCAAAGTCAGTGCCTAAAGAGCTGTTACCTTTGGGCAATCGTCCGGCGATTCATTATGTGGTTGAAGAGGCGATAGCCGCCGGCATCAAAAACATTGTACTGGTGGGTCATGCACAAAAAAGTGCTATTGAAAACTATTTTGATGTTAATGCTGAGCTCGATAATCAGTTACGCGCCAAGAGTAAAGATGAGCTTGCCGATAGCTTAAACTGGCTGCCTGATGACGTGTCGGTGTCAGTGATTCGGCAAGGCAAGCCCTTAGGTTTAGGTCATGCGGTATTAAAGGCACGTCCTATCGTGGGTGATAATCCTTTTGCCGTACTGCTGCCGGATGTGGTGCTTAATCCATTTACGACCAATATGAGCACAGATAACCTAGCGTTTATGATGACAGCGTTTGAGAAGTCCCAACACTCACAAATCTTGGTCAGCGCCGTTGCCGATGACGATGTGCATAAATATGGTATTGCTAAGTTAAAACAAGCAGAGCAGCTTGAGCGTATAGCCAATACCGACAATAGTAATGCCAGCTTTGCGGTTGATGGATTTGTAGAAAAGCCAAGTCTAGAACAGGCGCCTTCAAATCTGGCTGTCGTTGGTCGCTATGTATTCGCCCCTGAGATTTTCAATTATTTAGCGAAGACTGAACCGTCAGTAGGTGGTGAGATTCAATTGACCGATGCTATCGATGCCTTAATCAGTACTCAAGGCGTAGATGTGACGACCATGTTAGGTGATAGCTTTGATGCCGGTGATATGACCAGTTATATGCAGGCCTTTATTTATTTTGCTCAAAAACAGCTTGAGAGCTAAAAGCTTGCAGCTCATGAATTGTGTGTACTGGTCTATATTTTTTAAATAGGTAAAAAGTCATGTCTTTAAATCAACCCACTTCATCGGCCGATAAATCAGAACGTGCAGCAGTCTTGCCAAGCGCATTGCCAGAGTGGCAAACGCTTGAGAAACTGGGTCAAAAGTCTTGGTCATTAAGTACGCTTTTCGATGATGATCCAAGTCGAGCCGAGCGTTTTAGTGTCAGCAATCAAGGTATATATTTTGATTATTCCAAGCAGTGTATGGATGATGAGGTACGCGCTAAACTGATGGAATTGGCTCAAGCGTGTGGATTAAAGCTGCGCATCCAATCGCTATATCGAGGCGATAAAGTCAATAGTAGTGAGCAGCGAGCAGCATTACATACCGCACTGCGTCTGCCAGGTGATGCACAGTTGATCGTTGATGGCCAAGATGTGGTTTCAGAAGTACAAGACAGCTTAGATAAAGCCGCTGATATTGTTGAGCGTATCCGCAGTGGCGTATGGCGCGGGTATTCGGGTAAAGCAATTACCGATGTGGTTAATATTGGGGTTGGAGGTTCTGATTTAGGACCGGTCATGACCAATACTGCGCTCGATGAGTGGGCAGATAGCCATATTAATGTGCATTTTGTGTCCAATATGGATGGTACCCAGTTAGGTAGCCTGCTTGAACGCTTAAACCCAGAGACGACTTTATTTATCATCTCATCGAAATCTTTTGGAACGGTAGATACGCTTTCAAATGCGCAAACAGCTCGAGCGTGGCTATATGCAACCGGTGCGAGCCAAACAACCTTGTTGCGTCGTCACTTTATTGGTATCTCTGCAAACCCTCAGCGCGTCAGCGAGTGGGGGATAGACCCTAAGCATCAGCTTAAGCTTTGGGACTGGGTGGGTGGTCGTTTTTCTATGTGGTCGGCCATTGGCCTAGCGGTTGCGGTTCGTATCGGTATGGACCGATTTAAAGAGATGCTCGCAGGTGCTCATGCGATGGATGAGCACTTTTTAACGGCTGACTTTGATCAGAACCTGCCTGTATTATTAGGCCTAATCGGTGTGTGGAACAGTACCTTTATGGGTATTAACGCCCATACGGTATTGCCTTATGATGGCCGCTTAAAATATCTGCCTAGCTACTTAACCCAGCTTGAGATGGAGAGTAATGGCAAATCGGTTACTCATACTGGCGAGCCTGTTCGCTATGCTACTTGTCCTATTTTATGGGGCGAGATTGGATCCAATGCGCAGCACGCTTTTTATCAGCTGCTGCATCAAGGCACCCAAAAAGTGTCCTGTGATTTTATTGCTTGCGTTAATTATTATGAGGGTAGGGATGCCGGCGAGCTTAAGCATCAGCATGCACTATCATTAGCCAACTGCTTGGCACAGAGCCGTGTACTTGCTTTTGGTAATAATGCGCTAGCACCCAAGCTGGACCAACCTGTCTCAGAGCTTGATAAATTTAAACGTTACCGTGGTAATCAGCCGTCAACAACCATTCTGTTAAATGAGCTAACCCCAACCAGTTTTGGTGCGCTCATTGCTTTGTATGAACACAAAGTATTTGTGATGGCCAGTGTTTGGGATATTAACCCATTTGACCAGTGGGGCGTGGAGATGGGTAAGCAGGTGGCAAATGAAGTCTTCGCTAGCCTAATAGCAGCAGATTCAGAAGAAAGCGCACAAGCTCAAGCTGAGGCGACGAAGCTAAGACTACAATTTGATGGCTCAACACGGACGCTGCTTAATCATATTAATAATAGTAGTGGTTAAACCCTTTATTCCAATACCTTCTATATCACATCAATTCTTTATTAAAAAGCAACGCCTTGACCCTACAAAGCGTTGCTTTCTTATTCTTATTTAGCCTTTACTTTTTCTGTTCAGAAATTTTTACCCTGCCTATTATTTATAAGCTATTAAAGTATATTAGGCTGACAGCTAGAGCACTCATGGCCTATCGCTATACTCCTTCAAGATTTAGGCTACCAGTTTATCGTCTATTTTGTTGCATAGAGCATCGATGAAGCAGGCCGTAAGGCTTTGCTGTACTTGATAATAACGACTGCTGACTTCTATACTAGCGGCTGATACCTTCAGCTATCAAGCTATATCGAATTATTACATCAATAACCCTATTTAAAACAGGATGTCTCGAATGTCAAACAGCCTTGAAGCAGCATTAGATAAATTAGTAACTCCGCACGGTAGCCCTGCTCTAAACATTCTTCTACTTGAAGGCGAAATGTTAGAGAATGCACTTAAAAAAGCCCAAACCCTACCTAGCGTGACCATGACTTCGCGAGAACGTGGTGATTTAATTATGCTAGGCATTGGTGGTTTTACGCCTCTAGATGGCTTTATGAATAAAGCGGATTGGCAAGGCGTCTGTGATGATATGGAACTAAAATCAGGCGAGAACGAAGGTCTGTTTTGGCCGATCCCTATTACATTATCAGCCAGTCAAGAAGAAGCGGACAGCTTTGAGATTGGCGATGAGATTGCGCTAAAAGCAGAAGATGGTGAAATCATGGGTATTTTATTCTTAGAAGAGAAATACACCATCGACAAAGCACACGAATGCCAAACTGTTTTCGGTACTACTGACACTGACCATCCAGGTGTTAAAAAAGTGATGGAGCAGGCTGATGTTAACTTAGCTGGCCGTGTCGAAGTATTTAGCCAAGGTGAATTCCCAACCGAATATGCCGGTATCTATATGACACCAACCCAGACTCGTGAAGAGTTTGCTAAAAAAGGCTGGAAAAAAGTCGCCGCTTTCCAAACCCGTAACCCGATGCACCGCTCACACGAATATCTAGCCAAAATCGCTGTAGAAACATGTGATGGCGTGATGATTCACTCATTATTAGGGGCGTTAAAGCCAGGTGATATTCCGGCAGAAGTGCGCCAAGAAGCCATTGCCACTTTGATTGATAACTACTTCAGAAAAGATACAGTTATCCAGTCAGGTTATCCACTAGATATGCGCTATGCCGGTCCACGTGAGGCATTATTACATGCATTATTTAGACAGAACTATGGCTGTTCAGAGCTTATTGTCGGTCGTGACCATGCCGGTGTTGGCGATTATTATGGTGCGTTTGATGCACAAGATATCTTTGATGAGATTCCAGAAGATGCGTTAAAAACCAAACCCATTAAAATCGATTGGACGTTCTGGTGTAACGCGTGTCAAGCAATGGCATCAACCAAGACATGCCCACATGATGCTGAGCATCACGTTAAAGTGTCAGGTACTAAGCTACGTAAAGCGCTGTCTGAAGACCAAGAAGTCCCTGAAAACTTCAGCCGTCCAGAGGTATTACAGATTTTGCGTGATTATTATGCAACGATTGCAAAAGAGGACCGCGCTAAGGTCGAGCTTAAAGGTGCATCAGCAAAATAAGCTGAATAAGAGTTGGGTTTATCTGATGCTTAATCCTGTATAGGTTTAAGCGATATTTAGATGTTAAATGGGTAGTTAAATAACGAGCATTATCGTAGTTAAGCTGCTCTATATACTGATTCGCTATAACGCTTTTCATTATATCCATTTGCAACCCAACAGTTAGGCCTCTATAGTAAATTCGTCAACAAAGTCTCTTCTGGTTGGCGTTATTTCTATTATATTCAGGCCGTTATGTCATGACCCTAACCATGTATTTACTGAGCGCGATATTAGTCATTCTTGTCGCACTCCTTATTAGGTTTCAGCAGCATACCACCGCCATCTTTGGCGGTGTTTTACTGTTGATATTTGGCCTAGGATGGGTGGACAGTGCTACTTTGCTCGACAATGCGACTAATGAGGGCTTAGCGACGTTGGTACTGCTGATACTAATCTCGTATGCGCTTGAAAAGACCAGTATATTAAATCACCTAACGCGGTATTTGTTTGCTAAGTCAGAGAAGAGCTCAGTTCTACGTACCATTGCTTTTTCTGGCTTGTCGTCAGCGGTATTAAATAATACCGCTGTTGTGGCCGCTATGATTGGTAGTATTCAAAAAAATCCGCAGGTGAATACGTCGCGCTTACTGCTTCCCATGTGTTTTGCAGCCACATTAGGCGGCACGATGACGTTAATAGGCACATCGACTAACCTTGTGGTTAATAGTATGTGGGTCAAGCAGGGTCATGAAGCGATAGGGTTTTTTACCTTAACGCCGGTTGGTATAGCGATATTTTTCTTTGGTTCAGTGATCCTTTATTTCACCAGCTCTATGCTGCCAAAGCATGTAGATAAAAAAGAGTCGGTTGAAGAGTACTTTGTTGAAGCCAAAATTGAAGCAACTTCTAGCCTGATAGGCAAAACAGTGGGAGAGGCAGGTCTACGCAATCTTTCTGACTTGTTTTTAGCGGAGATTATCCGTGGTAATCGTCTAATCGCACCTGTATCGCATTCACGTGTCCTGCAAGCAGGCGATAAACTACTGTTTAGTGGAGATGTTAAAAAAATACAGATTTTAAACCAGTTCGATGGGCTGGTGTTGTTTGCAGAAAATAATGGTCTACCCATTCAAGAGCTGACCGAAGTGGTGATTAAACAAGAGTCGAGCTTAACGGGTAGAACGCTTAGAGAAATTGGCTTTAGAGCGCAATTTGATGCCGCTGTTGTGGCGATTCGCCGAGAAAGTGGTAATGTTAGCGGTCGACTTGGCGAAATTACCTTAAGGGCAGGTGATATCTTGCTGTTAGCCACTGGTGCGGACTTTGCCAGTCGTAGCAATCTTAGAAAAAACTTCTTTGTACTCTCAGGTATCAATCCTGACAATATGATTAGTGGCTGGCGTGAGAAGCTGGTGTTAATCGGTTTCATCAGCATGATTGCTGCCTCTGTTATCACCGGTAGGCCGTTATTTGATTTAGCACTTATCTTATTTTCAGCGCTATTATTTACCGGCTGTATTACGGTTAATGAAGCCAGACGTCATTTTCCAGTCAGTATTTGGCTGATTGTGGTCAGTGCCTTATGTTTGGCTAATGCGATGCAAACCGTCGGCCTAGATGGACAGATTGCTAGCTTTGCGGCCCAAACGTTAGCGGGTCATGCGCCATTATGGACATTGTTGGGTGTCCTGCTAATCACTATTAGTATTACCGAGTTATTAACCAATAATGCCGCAGCGGCATTGATGTTTCCTATTGCCTACAGCTTAGCTGAGGGTATGGATATCAATGCGTTTCCCTTGGTATTGGCCGTTTGCTTTGGCGCCTCTTGCTCGTTTATCAGCCCTTTTGGCTATCAGACTAATTTGATGGTGTATAACACAGGACTATACCGATTGCAGGATTTTGCCAAAGTAGGCGGGTTAATTACTGTGGCCTGTATAGCAGTCTGTGTAGTGATGATTCCCATCATCTATCCGTTTTAGGTTGTTGGTATTAAACTGTCTTTAATAAAAGACTGTCTATATCAAAGCAAACAAACCAGTGAATAACTTTATTGAAAAAATCTAACCCCTAATCGTTTAACTAAGGATGAATTATGAGTAAAGCAACCAATATCGTTTGGCATGATGCAGCAGTAACACCGGCTGAAAGACAAGATAAGCTAGGTAATAAACCGTGCATCTTATGGTATACCGGACTGTCTGGTTCAGGTAAATCAACCATTGCCAATGCCGTTGACCGTATGCTCCACGACAGAGGGTATGCCACCTATCTGTTAGATGGTGATAATGTGCGTCATGGCTTAAATAAAGACTTGGGTTTCTCTGATGAAGACCGTGTGGAAAATATTCGCCGTATCACAGAAGTGAGCCGCTTATTTAATGACGCAGGCTTAATCGTATCAACTGCGTTCATCTCTCCTTTTGAGAGTGATAGAGATGCCGCACGCGAATTAGTGGGTGATGACTTTATTGAGATTTTCGTCGATACCCCGTTGTCTGAGTGCGAAAAGCGTGATCCTAAAGGTTTATATAAAAAAGCACGCGCCGGCGTTATTCCTAACTTTACTGGTATCGACTCACCTTATGAAGCGCCAAGCAATCCTGAGCTGTGCTTAAAAACTGAGGGCAGAGCGATCGAAGAGGTAGCAAAAGAAGTCGTCGATTACTTAATCGAGAATAACTATATCAAATAAGATGTCGATTAGGGCGTGTGGAACATTCGACCATGGCACTGGCGGCGACTATTTTTTAGTCAATATGCAGTGAAATTTTTGACGCTTAGTCATTCTAAGTTAGACAATTTCGCAATATATTGGCAAAAAAGAGTCCCGCCCCTGAGAACGGATTAAGCAAAGCAC
>NZ_JBXYJF010000040.1:0-25258 GCF_057396245.1 Psychrobacter sp. CX16 | reverse complement strand
TTTTTTCATCAGCCAGTTGTCGCTCAAGTCTTTTTATGATTTGGGCTGGGGTTTCTTTGTGTGGCATTCTTAGGCTCTTTGGCGGTGTATTCCAGTCTAATGTACCATGTTTCCTAAGCCAAGTTAGGACGGTACTACGTCCTTGTATGCCATAGTGCTTTTGGGCTTGTTTGTAGGTCATGTCGCCTTTTTCTACTTGCCCTACCACAGCTAATTTAAAGCCGAGTGTGTAATCTTTCTGTGTTCGTTTAATCCTTGATCTTTCTGCTTTGTCCATTTATAAGCTTCCTTTTCGTAAACTTATTTTAGGACGGGACAAAATAATAAAAAAAGCTAAGCCATTGCTGACTTAGCTTTTTATCAGAATCACATCATGCTTAGATAGACACTTTTGACCTTAAAAGCGCTTTTTAAACTCTGGAGGTAGGCTTTGCTGTACGTCTTTTAACTGCTTTTCCATATCCTCTTTGCTTGGCATATTGTTTGGATCTAAGCCAAGCGGTGGCATACCACCCATACCGCCTTTGTTACCAGCTTTGCTTTTAGCAGCACCACCGCCACCAAATAAAGGGCCGCCTCCACCGGATGCACCAGCGCCGCCGCCCATACCGGTTAGGCTTTGTACTGCTTTCATCATCTTGCCTAGACCTTCAGGTTTCGACATCATTTTCATCATTTTCGCCATCTGCTTGTGTTGCTTAAGCAGACGGTTTAGGTCTTGAATTTGCTTACCAGACCCAGCGGCAATACGACGCTTGCGACTTGGGTTAATTTTGTCAGGGTTTTTGCGCTCAAATGGCGTCATGGAGTTAATAAGCGCCTCCATTTCTTTGACTTTCTCTTCTGGCTTGGCTTCTTCTAGCGCCTCTTTTACGCCGGCACCACTCATACCCGGAAGCTTGTCTAAAAAGCCAGTCATGCCGCCCATATTTTTCATTTGCTGGAACTGGGTGAGTAGATCCTCAAGGTCAAAGTTGCCACCTTTTTGGATTTTCTGAGCCATTTTTTCCGCTTTATCACGGTCAATCTTTTGTTCGACTTCTTCAACCAGACTTAAGACGTCACCCATACCCAAGATACGTTGGGCAATACGCTCAGGATGGAACGCTTCTAAGGCGTCAAGTTTTTCACCACGACCTAGGAACTTAATTGGCTTTTCAGTAATCGCACGCACTGATAAAGCCGCACCCCCGCGAGCATCACCATCGGTCTTGGTTAAGATAACACCGGTTAGCGGTAGCGCATCGTTAAAGGCTTTAGCGGTGTTGGCCGCATCTTGACCGGTCATCGAGTCAACAACGAATAAAGTCTCTGAAGGATTAGCCGCAGCAGTTAGTGCCTTGATTTCATCCATCATGTTTTCATCGATATGCAAACGACCGGCGGTATCGATGATAAGGATGTCTTGGTATTGTAGCTTCGCTTCCTCTATCGCACGCTTGGCAATATCAATCGGATTTTCATCAGCGCTTGAATTGACAAACTTAGCATTTACCTGACCGGCAACTTGCTCTAGCTGTTTAATCGCAGCGGGACGGTAGACGTCAGCCGATACCAACATGACTTTTTTCTTATGGCGCTCTTGTAAGTACTTGGCTAATTTACCGGCAGTCGTGGTTTTACCCGCACCTTGTAGACCAGCTAGCAGATAGACCACTGGCGGCTTACCTGTCATCTCTAGCTGCTGATTGGCACTGCCCATCATTTCAGTCAATTCATCATAGACAATCTTTACGAATGCTTGACCCGGAGCCAGCTCTTTTAGCACCTCTTGACCCAATGCCTTCTCTTTGACTCGCTTGACGAAATCACGGGTAATAGGTAAGGCAACATCGGCCTCAAGTAACGCCATACGTACTTCACGTAGCGTGTCTTTGATGTTGTCTTCGGTTAGCTGACCTGAGCCTGAGATTTTGCGTAGGCTGCCAGAGAGTCGTTCGGTTAGGGTGTCAAACATAGGAAAATCTCGATAAACGTTGGTTAAAAGTCTTTAAATATTCGATGTTTTGCAATATACGATAGCTTTCAATACTAGAGGCTAATAGATGTTACTTACTGAACTTACTGAGTCTATATAGAGCTGTTTAAATAAAAAGGGTTTTATAACCTATTGATTCGGTCATTGTCAGCCGATTTCAAGCACATATAGCATTGCGGTTAACATAATAATTAAGCGTACATACCGTTAAGTACATCAGTGTTTGTTGGTTAATTTTAGTAAAAGCCAAACTTTAACTGTATAGCAATCGCAAATAAGACTCATTCTATGATAAATTAGCCTATAATTAACGTCTGTCTTAACGTGAATATCACGTTGTTAGCATCGTTATAATCATGCAGTATACCGCTAGTCTTAGTACAATGTTATCAGACCGCATAGTCTAAGTTGATACAGAATAGCACATCTAAGGCTTGTCCCTGATTGCAACTTTTATCATTTACGGGTCAATGCCCTAGTATATCAAACATTATACGACCACCTGTTAATTGGATTTTATTTAGGGATTATATCACCGTGTTGCTTGCCTATATCATTGCACTTATTGCTTATGTTCTCGTGAGTTGCCACTTGGTTTGGGCGTTGGTGCGTATTAAACCTATCGCAAAGAGTTTCACTTTGGGTATGCTTATCGTGGCGCTATTGGCTCATGCGGTGGTTTTATATCCTAATATCTCGACATTATACGGGCTTAATTTTAATCTGTTTAATGTGGCGAGCTTGACCAGCTTTTACTTTATTTTATTCTATGTGCTGTTCTGTTTTTATCGCCCTATCTTAAGTTTAGGTGTTATCGCAACACCCACGGCCATTATTGGCTTAAGTCTAGGCTATTTTGGCGTCGCACCTTACGACCCTATTACCAATATCAGCACAGGGCTTGAAGCACATATTATCCTGTCGATTGCTGCTTATTGTATGCTGTTAATGGCGGCCATACAGGCGATTATTCTACGCTTTCAGATTCGCGAACTAAAGCACAAAACTGTACACCGTGTTTGGGTCAATAAGCTGCCTTCGCTACAAAGCATGGAGTCGCTATTATTCGACATGATATTGGTCGGATTCTCCCTACTGACCGTGGCTTTAGCCATTGGTTTTGTCTATGTAGATGACTTAATGGCGCAGCATATTACCCACAAGACCGTGCTCAGTATCCTGTCATGGCTATTATTTGGCGGCCTATTAATTGGCCACTGGAAATTAGGTTGGCGTGGTCGCCGAGCCGCTAATATGGCTATTATCGCCTTTATCTTATTAGCCCTTGGCTTTATTGGCAGTAAATTTGTGCTTGAGATGATTCTTTAACTAAATCGATGCTAATTTAATCCTTCTGCTGCTCAAATTGCTGCTTAACGAATAAACGATGCCAATACAGCAGCGGCACGATGCAAAGCACGCCAACACCGACACTCAATATAAAGTGCCCCGTATAGCCTAACTGCTCTGCCATAAATCCGCTTAACAGATGACTGCCGCCACTAAATACAGTTAATAAACACACCTGAGTGGTGAAATCACTACCCGCTTTATTATGGCGTGCATAATGCATCACCATGGTCAGCATAGCTACCAGCGCAAAGGCTGCCGCCATATGCTCGATGGCATTGGCGGCATATGCCCACCAAAATGGCGCCGTCTGTGTCAATCCTAACCAACTCGGATGCTCATAACCTATCGCTACGACTATATATAGACCTGTCGTCACCACCTGCAACCCATTAAAGCCCACCAGCGCCGTATGATGCGCTATCCGCTTGAGTAGCCATGCTGCTACTGCTGCACCCAACAGCGAGGCAATAGAGCCAAGGACACTCGCCCACAGGCCAATGCTTTTGGTGGCAATACCCATATCGACCATCATCGGCTTGACCATGCCGCTAGAGATACCATCGACTATCTTGAAGGTTAATAACACAAACAGCCAAGCGCGCATGTGCTGATTTTGCCAAAAATAGCCGTACTGATCTTTTAGATAAACGGCAATAGCATGGCGTTTAGATGGCTTATCCGAATCAAGCGAAACAGCTTTAGTTTCAAAAAATTTTGGCTCTACGGCAATCGGAATATGCTTATTTTCAGGATACTGCCAAATCGGTAAGGTATTTACGACAATTAGCGCCGCCATAGCAAAGAAACTATAGCGCCAAGACCAACTACCGAGCACCAATAAAAACACCCCACCGCCTAGTATCAGCCCTAATCGATAGCCGATGACCTGCATCGCATTGCCCATACCTTGATAGGGATTGTTAACCGGCCCATCAGCGCTGACTAATTCTGATTTGTCTAAAGCAATACGCTGAGCGACTTCGACCACATCATCATTCTCACCCATGCTTTGAGGCGGCGATAATGTGCTTGCCTGCTTTATGTTAGATAATGAACGGGTTGCCAATCCATCCGCTGCTACATCATGGGTTGCACCGATTAAACTCAGTAAGAACAACAGTGTATAAATCATCCATAAGGTTTGTGGACTGCTTAATTGATGCGGATTAAATAACCCAACACTGGCCACGATAGCCGCAGACAATAGCTGTAATGGCAATATCCAGCTACGCGAGCGCCCCCAATAGCTTGAGAAGTGTTTATCAACGATAGGCGCCCACAAAAACTTTAATGCCCATGGCACCAGCAACAGCCCCGATAGCCCTATCATCTCAAGCGATACATCATATTCACGCAATATGGCAGGCAAGGCTTGCGTAATAAAGCCTGCAGGCAATCCTTGTGCAAAATACAGCGTCAATAAAACGCCAAGCAGCGTATACGGCGTATCTGCTTTTGCTTCTGGCTTTACACCTACTTGGCTCGTGCTAGGCTTTGGGTCGTTGGTCATATGGTTATTAGCTCGTTTTCTACTGATTTATCCCTGCCATAAAACAGCCATATAAATCAGTATTTTAGATTCAACCGCATTTTATAAGATTAAGCAGCCCTTTGTTGCATAAATATCTCATCAGTACATAAATAATCTGCATTTTGCTTAAAACTTAGCGCAAAGTGTGCGATAATATCGGAACAATTAATTTGAAAAAAAACTGATTGTGTGGTATAAATACGCCCTTAAAATTTTTAGCAAGGTCACCCACTTTTCGTTGTGGCGATTATAGGGTGTGACCACCAACTTTCTGTTAACATTTTATTCAAGTTGCAGTCCTATGTGTCCATAGCCGCATTGTGATTCGTTATCTTGAGTAGGTAAGGCAAATATACTATTTCGGCATGTATTAGCATGCCATTATTTATGTCTTACAACTTTATTAGGAGTCCGTCATGTCTCGAGTATGTCAAGTGACAGGAAAGCGCCCTCAAGTGGGTAACAATGTTTCGCATGCGCATAACAAAACCCGCCGTCGCTTTTTACCAAATCTACATAACCACCGTTTTTGGGTAGAATCTGAAAATCGTTTTGTCCGTCTTCGTGTTTCTACTAAAGGTATGCGTATCATTGATAAGCACGGTATCGACAAAGTGCTTGCTGATTTACGTGCCCAAGGTCAAAAAGTATAGTCATCTAATCGGTTAATACGATAGCGGTTAACCCCGATTATCTGACTTATATAAATTAATAGGAAAACATCATGAGAGACAAGATTAAGTTAGTATCTACTGCTGGTACTGGTTATTTTTACACCACTACCAAAAACAAACGTACTATGCCTGGCAAAATGGAGATCAAAAAGTTTGATCCTAAAGTACGCCAGCACGTTATCTTTAAAGAAGCTAAAATCAAATAATATTTGATTCCATGCTGAAAAAAGAGGCCGATTATCAATGATAATCGGCCTCTTTTTTATAGCGGTTAAAAATATATTTGGTTAACGAGTTAATTAGCCATTTAATTAACTAACAATTTAACTAGCAATTAATTTAATAGAAATAGATTAGCTGTAATGCTCAGGCTCTTCGTCATAGACGTTGGCATGCCATTGACTAACTTGCTTTTGCATAACCGCTTGAATGGCAGCGTGTACCATCTGATGACCGATATACTGCATATCACCGCCAAGCATATCCTGAACTTTCTCTGAAAATGCAATCGTGATTAGCGGATCGTCTTCTTCTCCTGAATCACGCAGTACCATCTGACCTTTTTCATTTTCAATAAGCTCTAACACGGTTTCTTGAGCAAAGCCTTTAGATTTACGTGTACTACGATCGCCCGTCTCTGGGTCTATATCTATCTCTAGATTGTCTTTTTCATGATCAAATACCATGCCCTATTCACCTCATATAGCATATGTGTATCTATTAACAATGGACGCTTCTGAGACAAATTTCAAGGGCAAATTGTTGCAATGGGTTACTATCAGCCATTTAAGACGATTTTTGTGCGCCAAATTACTGATTAACGCCAATAGCGTAGCTTCGCAAGCGTAAACAACAACGCCACAAACATACCTAAATAATAGGCATTTTTTAGCTCAAAGGTTGGGTCACGATACTTAACAGGCAATGCCACCACTGCCGTCGCTATTGGGAAGATAAGCAGCATCAGCACCCACTGTTCAAGTACCGCAAGCCAATCTTGTAGACCGGTGCCATGACGCAGTCCAGATAACCCAAACAGCAAACAGCCAATAATTAAGGCTTTAATTAGTCCTTTGGGCAGACCTTTGGGATAAGGGTAGTAAAAAGAATCACGATCAAAAATGGACAAGTTATTTCCTTGACAAGCTCGTTAAGTAAAAGTAATTAGCATATAGTGACACTATGAATAGTCATACATTTGATAATAAAGCACCGTCTAACTGTAGGTACCCATAAACCATAACATGGTGACACAAGAGATTAACCAACCTAATGTGAGCGCATTACGGCGCTGGATATGCATACCTTTGATCTTGTTCATAATCACAGCACCGAGCCAAAACCCTGCTGGAATTACCACCACAAAAAAGGGCACCAATACCATGGCATGTTGCAATACCTCTTTAAACGGGTCGCCTGCCAACACACGAAACACATAACCGGCAAGACTTAAAATAACCGCGAATACCGCAAGGCCGATGGTCAGACCTTTGGGTACTAAGCTTGGCTCAGTTTTTAGAGTCTCGCTATGCTTATTCGTTTGAGTGTGCTTATTCATCGCATTATTATCAGTCATACTTTCTCTTATGTGGCTAAACTTGACTTGAACCAACCAAGCTTAACTCTTGACGCATGGCATCAATGGCTTGTTTATAATCAGGCTGATTAAAAATGGCAGAGCCGGCAACGAACATATCAGCGCCCGCTTCGGCAATGGCTCTAATATTACTCGCTTTTACCCCGCCATCAACTTCCAAACGGATATCTCGCCCACTGGCATCGATACGCTGACGAACTTGTTTAACCTTATCGAGTGTCCCCTCAATAAATGACTGTCCGCCGAAGCCTGGGTTAACACTCATCAATAAGATTTGGTCCACTTTATCCATGACATAGTCGAGATGGTGCAGCGGCGTCGCAGGATTGAGCACTAACCCACACTCCGCGCCGCCATCTTTTATCATCTGTAAAGACCGGTCGACATGATGAGTCGCTTCTGGATGAAAGGTGATGATGCTTGCGCCTGCGTCCAAAAACTGCTCAATCATACTATCAACCGGTGTCACCATTAAATGCACATCGATTGGGGCATCAATGCCATAGTCACGCAGCGCCTTACAGATCATACTACCAAAGGTTAAGTTTGGGACATAATGATTGTCCATGACATCAAAATGAATAACATCAGCGCCGGCTTTTAATACGGTTTCGACCTCTTCACCAAGACGGGCAAAGTCAGCTGATAATATAGAAGGGGCAATAAGGTAGTCGCGTGCAGGTGCTTGCTGGGGGGTGCTCATACAGTCTCTCGTTAGAAGAATGAAGTTAAATATATTCCGTCACGTCAATCTGTCAGTCATGTCCCTATGGCGTTGCTTTATCAATCAGTGCCTAAAGCCTATGCCATTATAAACCAGCGATAGCCAACAGTGTAATCAATAATCGGCTATCGTGATTTATAAGGCGAAACCGCTCAGACTAAGTCGGCTTAACTATGATTGAGCGCAGCGTTATAATGATATTCGATGTGGTCATCAATCACGGTTTGCACAAAATAATAACTGTGATCATAGTTGCCGTGATAGCGTAACGTCAACTGTTGCCCTACTTTTTGACACGCCTTTTGTAACACTTCTGGACGTAGATAGCCGTCTCGATAATACTCATCATCAGCCCCTTGATCTACCAAAATGTTGGGATACTGTTTACCAGCCTTTTCAACGGCGGTGGCCGCATCATATTGCGACCATGCGCCCTTGCCCTGATTTGAGTCTTTACCAAAGTACTCTGTAAAGGCAGGCTTACCCCAATCAGACTCACTATTCGCACTGATAGGAGCAATGGCTGATACACTGATAAACTTACTGGGGTACTGAAACCCAAACATAATAGAGCCATGACCACCCATCGAGTGACCTGCAATACCAATACTACTGATCGGAAACTTAAGTCGGATTAGATCATAAAACTCTTCAATGATATAGGTATGCATTTTAAAGTTCTCAGCCCAAGGCGACTGCGAGGCGTCGACATAATAACTTGCCCCTTGGCCAACAAAATAACGCTCGTCATCAGGGATATCGTCGCCTTTAGGAGAGGTATCTGGAACAATAAATGTCATACCAAGCTCACTACACTTCTTCTGATAATGGGCTTTTTGCGTTGCATTATCTGGGCTAGTGGTCAACCCTGATAAAAATAAAATCGCAGGACAGGTCTTACGAGCTAACGCTTCATCGGGTAAATAAATACTAAACCGCATCTCAGATTTAGTAGTTTCAGAATAATGAGTGTAATAGTGTTGTTCACCATTAAAACAGCGGTTATTACTGGTCAATGTTAGCTTGGTCATTATCTAATCCTTTCATATAAGTTAATTTTAGAGTCTTATAAATAGTAGCATTCCATTAAGGCAGTTCTAAATAACTGTGACAGATGTTCTTTTGAGTTATTGCTATTCAATATTAATGAATTAATTTTAGTAGTAATTTTAGTATGAATGTTGGGAATAATAAGCAGGTTATACCCTGCACCTGTCATTCACATTGATTCTAACATAGCACTCTATTTTTGAAAGTAAGCCAACGTAAATGACCAAATCTCCAGAACCCTTTCCAAATTAGTGCATCTAAATTGGTGCAATAAAAGCACTTTAATAGCTCACTACTCATATTTAGACAGTTAATAGTTCTATGTTAGCGTTAAACACACTCTTTTGGTGCAATACCTCAGCATACATATTAACTATCAGGGATGATAAGTGCTATATATAGCTTTAGGTTCTAAATTTGCACCAATAAACTGTCCACTATTAGCTTGGTATATAAATTGCACCAATAAGGTTAGGTTAATCGCCTATTTTAGCGCTTTAAACTTAGAAGCTTTAGTAAATGACAAGAATAACAAATAAAATTATTTATCTTCTAAGTGATTTAAGCCAATTTAAGCAACTTTATTATCTCAGTAATTTTGTCATCTAAACAACTGACCATCCAAGCAACAAGGTGTCCAATATGAACCATAAGAAAACACTCCCCCTCGTCGATGACTGTTCTGTGAACACATCACCGCCGCCTAGTTCTGCGGTGAACGAGACTTTAGAGGACTATACTCTGCGTTATGCCCCCCATAGCTTCCGAAAGTGGACACCGGGCGTGGTGGCTATAACAGCGCTTGGCGGTATCGCGTATTTAGCAGATTTCTCTATTGGTGCCAGCATAGGCTTAGCCTATGGGACAACCAATGCTATATTTGCCATCATACTTGCTGCTATCGTTATCTTTTTGACAGGTATCCCAGTCTCTTATTATGCCGCCCGCTACAATATCGACTTAGATTTAATCTCTCGTGGCGCTGGATTTGGTTATTACGGTACGGTGATTACCAGTATTATTTTTGCCAGCTTTACCTTTATTTTCTTTGCCTTAGAGGGCGCTATCATGGCGCAAGGTCTGAAAATGGGACTGGGCGTGCCTTTATGGCTTGGTTATCTAATCTCCAGTGTTATGGTCATTCCACTGGTCATATTTGGGATGAAGGCGCTTAGCACCCTGCAAGTATGGACGACCCCGCTGTGGTTATTTTTAATGGTCGGACCTGTGGCCTACTTAATATTCCAGAACCCAAGTATGGTAAACGATTGGACTGCATTTGCTGGCAATGGTAATTATGAAGGGTTCGATATGTCTGCAGTCATGCTTGGGGCTGGGGTATGTCTGGCTCTGATTATGCAAATCGGTGAACAAATTGATTATCTGCGTTTCATGCCTGCCAAGACGAAAGAAAATAAGGTATCGTGGTGGATTGCCATGATGTCAGCAGGACCCGGTTGGGTGGTATTAGGCGCTATTAAACAAATCACTGGTGCATTTCTAGCTTTCTACTTGATGGCAAATATGTTACCAGAAAACGCCATTACTGAGCCCGTTCAACAGTTTACTTCTGTGTTCCAAAATATTATTCCGGGCAGTTTTGCCATTGCATTAGCAGTTATACTAGTCGTTATTTCACAAATTAAAATCAATGTCACCAATGCGTATTCTGGTTCATTATCATGGACCAGTGCCTATGCTCGAGTCACCAAACATTATCCTGGACGCATTATTTTCGTCATTTTTAATGTCTCCATCGCTTTATTATTGATGGAAATGGATATGTTCTCAGCGTTGGGTAAAATTTTAGGCTTTTACTCAAACTTTGCTATTGCATGGATTGTGGTAGTATCCACTGATATCGCGATAAATAAATATGTGCTTGGACTGTCACCTAAAGAGCCTGAATTCCGCCGTGGTATGCTATATGATTTCAACCCTGTTGGTTTAGTGTCTTTTGGTGTCGCAGCTGGCCTTTCAATATTAGCGTTCTTTGGTTTGCTAGGTGAGTTCCTCGCACCCTACTCGCCAATCATTGCCTTGATTGTCGGCTTTGTCCTTACGCCAATTATGGCTATTATTACCCAAGGTAAATACTACCTTAAAGAGAATCATGACGGTATCGAAGAGTCTCGCTTTGATATGGACGGTACGCCAGTCGCTACTTTATATAGCTGCGTAGAATGTGATGAGGAATATGAACGCCCTGATGTTTTATACTCATTAAAGCACAATGGCATCATTTGCTCACTTTGCAAAACACTTGAAAAGTCCAGTTAATTTAACACTATGCCTACTGTGCTATTAATATGAGACCTGTTTTGAAACTCTAGTTATCACGTAGGCTATAACCCATTTGGTACTGAATCAATTAGGTATCAGACCTACATATTTTCAAAACTTTTCATTAAGTTTTGAAAATATGTCTATTAAATATAAGGCAAAACAGTAAGATGGCGTTAACAAATTTAAAAAATTAAATAAATATCATCCACTAAACTTTATTTTATAATACTCACCTTCGTTACTTTCTTTATTCAGGAATTGAATTTTGACTTGGCTATCCTCTTTACAGTTGACGTTTGACTATCGTGTCAACACTCAAAAAACCCGTCTATGTCATTGTCTACATGAAGGGGCGTTAATGGTACAACGGCCTTTATACCCTGAACCTGAAGACCAATCTAGCTTAATCACATCCTCTTCTACCAACGCCTCTTATTCTCCTAACTCTCTTAATTGTCCTAGCCCGCTTAACTCTCTTACATCGCCAAAATCATCACAATCACTGACATCACAATCTGGTATCTGCCATATTTATGTTTTATATCCACCCGCTGGTATTGCCGATGGGGATAAATTAAGCTTAAATTTTGACTTGAAATCAAACAGTCATGCTGTTATTACCACACCTGGCGCCGGTAAATGGTATGGGCAACGTGAATCTTTACGACGCTCTAATGGGCGAGAACGAGAAACCAGCAAGCCATCCATAGACGCTATAACAGATCAACAATCAAGCAAGCCTAACGTCAATATTCAGCCCCATTCTTTAACTCACTCCCAGACACACTCCCAGCATCAAACCCATTCCCAGTTACAGCCCCCCGTACAAGCCGAACAAAATATCTGTGTGGCATTGGCAGATAATGCTATTCTTGAGTGGCTACCACAAGAAAGCATTTATTTTGACCATTCTGTCTCAAAAGCCAATAACCATTTTGACTTGGCAGCTACGGCCAGTTTATTAACTTGGGATATTGCGGTATTCGGTCGTCAAGCGTATAACGAGACCTTTACACATGGTCAATACAATACGCGATTGCAGATTTGGAGAGACGATCAGCTGTTGGTCAGCGAACATACTCAACAGCAAGCAAATTCGCGCTGGTTTCAATCACCTCTTGGACTGAACAAACAGCATGTTCACGGCTCATTTTGGGCAGTACCCAGTCAAGATGTTATCGATGAAGATGCTCAAACTAACCCTTTGAAGCTGGGGCAGTATTTGGACAACACTATTGACGAGGTGCGTGAGCTGATAGATCGGTACAACCTACCCATTGTCAGCACCCATAACTACCACGCCATAAACTGTCGTTATATCGGTACCGATGTGCGTGCCTGCTTCGAGGCTTTTTACCAAGTCCGTGAGTTACTTAGAAAAAAATGGTATCAACTTGAGCCCCATCGACCGAGAATTTGGGACACCTAGAGACTCAGATATCTTTTACAAATTGTCCTAAGATCTGAGTGGGTGTCCCACTAACATCACCCATTTATTATTTAAACCAAGTAGAACTTACGCATAATTAAGAGTTTAAGCGACTGGGTATTATTTATTTGCACTGTCTAAAAGGTAAAACCAGACGTTTAATAAATAACCCCCATTCGCCTGTGCACAGTTAGATACCGTTATTTGCATAAGCCCTAATACTAAAAAAAGGAAAAGTCATGCAGCTAAATCCTACCGAAAAAGACAAATTAATGCTATTTACCGCCGGAATGGTCGCCGAACGCCGTAAAAACCGAGGCGTTAAACTTAATTACCCAGAAGCTGTTGCCTATATCAGTATGCTACTTATGGAAGGCGCACGCGATGGCAAGACTGTCGCTCAACTCATGAGTGAAGGCACCACTTATCTCTCTGTTGACGATGTTATGGAAGGCGTTGCGGACATGATACAGGATGTTCAGATCGAAGCGACGTTTCCTGATGGCACCAAATTGGTGACCGTGCATAATCCTATCGTGTAGCTGATGAGACTCACAATAGCGAAGACATAATACAAGATGGTTCTAATAAATTAACAACTAAGGATTATTATGAAAGCGGGCGAATATAAAATAAAAGCAGGAGAAATGGCCTTAAATGCAGGCCGTAGCGTGCAAACCATAGAAGTCGTTAATACGGGTGACCGCCCTATTCAAATCGGTTCTCACTATCACTTTTATGAAGTAAACGATGCTTTGAGCTTTGATAGAGAAGCGACCAAAGGCTATCGTCTCAACATCTTATCGGGTACAGCAGTCAGGTTTGAACCAGGACAAGCGCGCGAAGTCGAGTTGGTCGCCCTAGCCGGAAAACAAGAAGTATACGGCTTTGCTGGCCGTGTTATGGGCTCAGCCGATATTAAACAAACGACCACCACCTCACAAAAGCGAATTGACAGACGCATACACGCAGAGCACTTTGGACCAACGACTGGCGATAAAGTAAGATTAGCAGACACCGACCTTTGGCTTGAAGTGGAATACGACCTGACCAGCCAGATCGATCATCATACGGATGCTGATGATACGCATAGTTTACACTCCAATGCTAACTTGATCGCCATTAGTGGTAGTGATTCAAACTCATCACGATCTCCTTTAGCAGACCAATACACTGAAGCTCATGTGAGTATCGGTGAAGAGGTCAAATTTGGCGGTGGTAAAGTCATTCGTGATGGTATGGGGCAGTCTCAATTAATGGCTGTTGACGTCGCTGAGACCATTATTACCAATGCCCTTATCGTAGACTATACCGGTATTTATAAAGCGGACGTAGCGCTTAAAGATGGACGTATCAGCGGCATCGGTAAAGCCGGTAATCCAGACATTCAGCCTGATGTGACCCTGCCCATTGGCGCATCAACTGAGATTATCGCTGGGGAAGGTAAAATACTTACCGCCGGTGGTATTGACAGTCACATACATTTCATTGCACCTCAGCAATGCGAAACAGCGCTGATGTCGGGTGTGACGACCATGCTTGGCGGGGGAACAGGACCCGCTCAAGGTACGCTTGCCACCACTTGTACACCCGGTGCTTACCATATTCAAAGTATGCTTAAATCAACTGATTCTATACCGATGAATATAGGGCTACTGGGCAAAGGTAATGTGAGCTTGCCTAACCCCGTTGTCGAACAAATTGAAGCGGGTGCCATAGGTCTAAAACTACATGAAGATTGGGGCACCACACCTCAAGCCATCGATAACTGCTTAAGTGTTGCTGATAACTACGATGTGCAAGTGGCCATTCATACTGATACCTTAAATGAAAGTGGCTATTTGGAAAGTACACTTGGCGCCTTCAAAGACCGCTGCATCCATACCTTCCATACCGAAGGAGCAGGTGGTGGACATGCCCCTGATATCCTGAAAGCCATTGGGCAACCGCATGTTCTGCCCTCTTCGACCAATCCAACGCGTCCTTTTACCGTCAATACCATTGATGAGCATTTGGACATGTTAATGGTCTGTCACCATTTAAGCCCAGCAATTGCAGAAGACGTGGCCTTTGCTGAAAGTCGAATCCGCAAAGAGACCATCGCTGCCGAAGATATCTTACACGATACGGGTTCAATCTCTATGATGAGTAGTGACTCTCAAGCCATGGGGCGTGTGGGTGAAGTCATTATTCGTACTTGGCAGACTGCCAATAAAATGAAAGCTCAACGCGGTCATCTGGCACCAGATGCCTCTGCGCAAACCGAACAAGATGCGGGTCATATTAACCTATCACAAACTGACTTTAGTGAGGATAATGATAATTTCCGCATCAAACGCTATATCGCTAAATACACCATCAATCCTGCTATCACGCATGGCATTGCCGATATGGTCGGGTCGGTTGAAGTGGGAAAATGGGCAGATTTGATTCTCTGGTCACCTGCGTTTTTTGGTGTTAAACCAGATTGCATCATTAAAGGCGGTTTAATAGCGGCAGCGCCAATGGGCGATATTAATGCTTCTATTCCAACGCCGCAGCCGGTTCATTACCGTAGTATGTTTGGCAGCTTCCCTAAAACGGTGGCTCAGACCTGCATTACCTTTATGTCTCAATCTGCAATTGATAAGGGCGTTGCTACCGAGCTTGAGCTTAGTAAAGTCATTAAACCGGTTCACAATATTCGTCAAGTGCGCAAAAGTGATATGAAGCTCAATAGCCACTGCCCAGTTATGGAAATTAACCCTGAAACTTATGAAGTGCATGCTGATGGTGAGCTATTAACATGTGAGCCTGTCGATCAATTGCCTATGGCACAGCGCTACTTCTTGTTTTAATAACTTATTTTAATGACATTAATAACTTAAAAAAGACAATAAGCCTTATGAAAATTTATTCTCAACGCCTTAATGATAATGACTTAACGCCTGAACAATGGTCTTTAATTGAAGAGCAGAAACAGGATAAACATTATCTATGTTTAGACTTTGACAGCCGTCAGCGTAGCCGTTTTAAAGCAGAGACTGAACGTCAAGAATCTGTAGGTATTGACCTACCTCGTACTGAAACCTTAAAAGATGGCTGCATACTATCTACCGCTGATGGAGAGCTTATTCAAATAAAAGCGGCCAACCAAACGTTGGTCTGCGTCACCGCTAACGATGGATTTAACCTAATGAAAGGCGCTTATCATTTAGGCAATCGCCATGTCCCTCTTATGATAACGCCGACTGCCCTCTACTTTGAACCTGACCATGTTCTCGAGTCCATGCTGCAAAACTTGGGTTTAGAGACAGAGCAAGTACAAGCTCCATTTGAGCCTGAAACGGGGGCTTATAAGAGTGGTCACTCTCATGGCAGTCATTCACATAGCGGTCATTCACATGCCGACCACTCTCATAGCAGCCATTCAGAATCTCATCATGAGTCTCATGAGCATCTTCACTCAAATGATGCCCATATTCATTCGCATAGTGAAAGCCACTCCCATGATTGACCCTGAAATTGGCCCAAATATAGCCGACAGCAACCGTGGCATAAATGATGTCACCGGTCGGCTACTGATGCTGGCATCGAGTAACTTGCCTATTGGTAGCTATACCTATTCGCAAGGAATTGAGCCTGCCATAGAGGCTGGGTTTATCGAAGATGAAGACAGTACGTTATCGTTTATGACGGACTATCTAGAGCTGGCTTTGGTCGGCTATGAATTGCCGCTATTGGCTTTAATGGTGACTGCCCTAACCGATGAAGATGAAGACTTGGCCAATGCTTTAGCCGCGGACTATCATGCCAGCCGTGAGAGTAAAGAGTTTGTGTATGAGTCGAGCCAGTTGGCGCTTTCATTATCATCGTGGCTGGATGAAGTGTTGGATTTAAACGTCCCTGACGCAATCGTGATTAATGGATTTTTGCCGTTGTTTGCGAACATCAGTGCGCATTGGCAAATAAATCCAGAAAAGGCGATGACCACTTACGCCTTTGGACAAATTGAAAATATGGTATTGGCTGCGGTAAAAACGGTACCCCTTGGACAAATGGCAGGACAACGTATTATTTGGCAATTACAACAGCAGTTGAGCCAATATTGTCCTAACATTGCCGCCGAAGTGCGTCACGTTTACCACCAATATATAGATGATTCAAAGCAATCAAATGATCAGAATATCTTTTATCAATGTTATAACACTGAAGGCTCGGACACTAATGGCTCAAAAGCTGGTCTTGCACAGCGGTCACTAGGCATTTTTTATCAACAGCTAAATATGTCAGCAAACTTGCCACATTTAGCAGCACTATCTTGTCAGCACGAACGACAATATAGCCGTTTATTTCGCTCGTAATCTTAAAATATGTGAAGCTGTCTACTATGACAGCTCTTAAAATTTTGTTTATAAATATAGTCAAAGAAGTCTAAAATGGTTACAAGGCAACCGTGTGCTAGTACTACAGGAGTAGGCTTAACGAGGTTAACGCTATAACCGTTTAGTAGTTCGCTGACTATACAAATGAAGAATAAGGATAATAATTATGGCGCTTACGCCCAAAACTCAAAATACTGATAACACTGCCACTTTATCTCCCCTACGTCTTGGCATTGGTGGGCCTGTCGGCTCTGGCAAGACGGCATTAACGTTAAGACTATGCCAACGCCTACGAGATGAAATCAATATGGCGGTGGTTACCAATGATATTTATACCAAAGAGGACTCTGAGTTCCTAACGCGCAATAACGCCATGCCAGCAGAACGTATTCGCGGTGTGGAAACTGGTGGCTGTCCTCATAC
Source organism: Psychrobacter sp. CX16 (assembly GCF_057396245.1). Classification (NCBI taxonomy): domain Bacteria; kingdom Pseudomonadati; phylum Pseudomonadota; class Gammaproteobacteria; order Moraxellales; family Moraxellaceae; genus Psychrobacter; species Psychrobacter sp. CX16. The sequence goes on along the minus strand of NZ_JBXYJF010000040.1, from coordinate 7,849 downwards.
TGCCATTCGTGAAGATGCCTCTATTAACCTATCGGCAATTGCAGAATTACAAAACCAATTCTCTGGCCTTGAATTAATTATCATTGAGTCGGGAGGTGATAATCTAGCCGCAACTTTCAGTCCTGAATTGTCAGACTTAACCTTATATGTGATAGATGTCTCAGCAGGCGATAAGATACCGCGCAAAGGCGGCCCAGGTATTATGAAATCTGATTTACTGATTATTAACAAGACAGATTTAGCGCCTTTAGTGGGCGCGTCTCTTGAGGTAATGGCGCGTGATGCCAAAAAAATGCGAGGCGATAAGCCTGTGGTATTTAGCAATATGAAAACCGGCGAAGGCCTAGATGAGATCGTGGCTTTTATCAAAGATAAAGGCATGATAGGGGCGGCATAAGTTACTGCTTAAACTAATAATATCAACTGCAATATGACTCATAAAATTTAAATATAGTGTGAAACTCACTGACTTCACTAACGAAGGAATTTATCATGACAATAAATGAATCCAAGTTACTCGATAACCCAAAACTAACCAAGCTTTCAAACCCAGCAACCAAATCAGCGCCTAAATCAACCACCCTAAGTGTGTTAACGGTACTGTCATTACTACCGACACTCGCTTTTGCACACCCAGGGCACGGTTCATTCGTATCAGATGGCTCATTTTTCTCATCGTTATTGGCAGGCTTAATTCACCCATTAACCGGCATTGACCATCTGATGTTAGCGTTAGGAATGGGGTTGCTATTTACCCAAATGCAGAGCTTTAAAAAAGGGTTTACCTCCTTAACTATTGGCCTAATTGCAGGCTTTGCGCTGAGTTTAAGCATGAGTTTAAACAGTACACTTGTTGAAGGCGGTATCGTGCTATCTATCGTATTATTGACGATAGCCCTTATGAGCCGCTACTTTAATCCTGCGCTTAGCGGACACAGCAACGCTTCCTTCAAGACTGTATATAATGCGGCTATTATTGGTTTTGGTGCGTTAGCCATGTTTCATGGGGCAGCACATGCGCTTGAAGCCCCTACTAACGGTGGAACTACGGGTTTCTTTGTCGGTATGATCGCCGCCATGTTAGCGCTTTATTCCTTTGGAAACGTCATTGCAAACTATCTGAGTACTCATGTGCAAAATAGCTTAATCGTCCAGCGTGTCATGGCTGTTGTGGGTTTGTGCGCCGTTTTATTTAGTTAATATTTTACTGATGCTCGCTTAAAAATCAGGACATGTTTAATAAACATGTCCTGATTTTATGCTTTAGGACTGCTTTATATCCCAATGTATGACACCTATCGTATTGACTTTATAACTTGTGCATCACTATCAAAATTAAAAAACGGCATTTGTCTCGTTTGAATGTGTGGTTATTTATCCTAATTTTAGACTTCTTTGACTATAGCTTTATCTCATAACTTTATTTAACAGCTTTATCTCATAGTGATGCAGAAGTTAAATGGCGATAACCGGTAAGACTTGCTTTGGATATAAAGTGATTCTATTTTTATTAGGAGAATCGTTGTATGTTAGGTTTAACCTTACTTTATGTGGGTGCCGTTTTATTGATTAACGGACTCTGGCTACTCGGAAAAATTCAAGATAAAGAAATCCCTGTCATTAATTTCCTAGTGGGAATACTTAGCTTTCTGATCGCTACTAATTTAGTGTTCAATAATGCCCATGATCTGCATTTAATCAGTACTGGCGCGTTTACTTTCTTGTTCGCTTTTACCTATATATGGACGGGTATTAATCAATTTTTAAATACAAATTCAAAAGGATTAGGCTGGTTTTGTCTGTTTGTCAGTCTTACAGCATTATCAGTGGCATTAAATGCCACATTTAAAATATCCTTAAACTTTAGTGGATGGAGCATCTTCAACTGGTACGCTTGGGCGATTCTATGGTTCTTAGACTTCATTATGCTCAGTTTATCTAAGAATATCGAAAAGCAAGTGGGCATGTTTGCCGTATTTTGTGCTATTACTACAGGATGGATACCGGGGCTATTAATTCTACAAGAGTTGGCTGTCATTTATTAGACTCAGCTTAATAGAGGGACAAGTGAGCCCGACAGAGCCTAACAAGGATTGCTTATTTGACAAAAAAGCTATCACATAAAAAAGAGACCCATTTGGGTCTCCTTTTGATTGATAGCTATTGCTAGTGTGGTCTATTGCAACAACCTCTGCAAAACCTAGCCAATTTTGTCATCCATAACCACGTCACCCACAATATCTGGACCTTCATGACCTAACCAAGCATAAATACCACCGCCAATCGCAGCACCAATTATCGGAGCTACCCAAAACATCCATAACTGTGATAATGCACCGCCGCCAACAAATAGAGCAACTGCTGTTGAACGGGCGGGATTCACTGACGTATTGGTAATAGGAATACTAATTAAGTGAATTAAGGTTAAGCCAAGACCAATGGCGATAGGTGCAAAGCCAATCGGTGCACGATGATGGGTTGAACCCATAATAATGATGAGGAATACCGCTGTTAATACAACCTCAGCGATAAGTGCAGACATCATGCTATAGCCGCCTGGTGAGAACTCACCAAAACCGTTGGTAGCAAATGCACCTGCACTACTGGCATCAATAGCAAAGCCTGATTGACCCGTTGCGATTAGATAAATAATAAACGCACCCAATGCCCCGCCTAATACTTGAGCAATGATATAACCTGGTAATTGAGCGGCTGGGAAACGTTTACCAACCATCAGACCAATACTAACTGCTGGGTTAAAGTGACCACCAGAAATATGGCCAAACGCATAGGCACCTGTTAAAACCGTCAGACCGAAGGCCAATGCCACACCCACAAATCCTATACCGAGTGGGTTACCATCACCCCCAAAGTTTGCCGCAAATACGGCGCTACCACAGCCGCCAAGTACTAACCACATTGTGCCTAAAAACTCGGCCGCTAATTTTTTTGAAGTTGTCATATTACCTTCCCTAGAATAAGACGCCATACGTCTTTTATGATTTATATTAGACACTGTCCGTTGCCTTGTTTATGTTTTCAGACACTCTAGTATCTGACACAATGTTATCTAGCTTACCGTTATCAGATTACTGTCATCTGAATTACGAGCTATCAGAAAACTGCCGAGACGAATATGAAGGACAGTTAAATAAGTCCCTTTAAATAACAACTGTCTAACAACCTGATTTAGTTAACCCTTATTTAAAGAGAGTTAATTTATTTTAAAATGACTTATTGTACATGGCTTTGTACTTTTAAGGTACTTCTTTTAGCCCATAAAATTATTAATAGCTAAAAATGACTTTAATAAAGTCACTTTCCCATGAAGCTAGAAACAAAAAGGTTATAAACATAAAAATAGAAAGAGAGGAAAAATACTATGACAGAAATTAATCATAAATTACACATCGATATGGTCTCAGATGTGATGTGCCCTTGGTGCCTAATTGGCTATTTACAACTACAAAAGGCCCTTAAACAGACCAATACCACCTATGAGATACAGTGGCATCCGTTTGAGTAAAATCCAAATATGCCAAGCGAGGGACAAAATTTACGAGAGCACTTGATGGAGAAATACGGTATTACTGTTGAGCAGTCACAGCAAAACCGAGCTCATATCACCCAAACCGCTAAAAACTTGGATTTTGATATGAACTTTAGTGATGATATGCGGATGTATAATACATTTGCCGCACATCAATTATTGCACTGGGCGGCAAATAAAGGTCGGCAACATGAATTAAAAATGGCATTGTTTACTGCTCATTTTACCCAACATCGTGATGTATCTGATCACGCTATATTGGCTGAGATTGCAGAGTCTATTGGTCTTGATAAGGATGAGGCTTTAACAGTGCTCTCAAACCAACGTTATGCTAAAGAGATCCGAGAGGAGGAGGCATATTTTACCCAGCAAGGCTTACAGGGCGTCCCTGCGATTATCTTTAATCATCGTCATTTGGTAACAGGTGCTCAAGGAGTGCATAACTTTGTTGGGGTAATTGAGGAATTAAAACAGTAAATAGTTAAAACAGGAGCTACTAAACCATTAAAAAAAGCAAAATATAAGCTTTAATATCGAAGCCCTTTAGACGGGGATAAATATGTCAGTTTTAAGGCGTATTTCTTACAAAACTATGGTCGCGCCTCGTCTCTCAGCTAAGAACGAGGCGCGGCAAAATGTTTTTAATTACTGATAGACACCCTGTATTGCCGGTAACTATTAAGAATAGGTAAGTAAGAATAGCTAAGTAATAATAAAAGCAAGTTGCTCTATTTATCTTCCATAAACTATTAATCTTCCAAGAACTCAACAAAAGCGTTAACAAATTTTTGTAAATACTTTTGGGTACGTTCACTGCTAACCTTGTTATTTTCATCTAAGGCATCACCAGCATGACTCAGATATATTTCTGGCGCTAATAAAACTTGTGCTGCAAAAGGTAGCATGGTTTTGCGTAAATCAAAGCCGCAACTTCTACCGCCATACGTCCCAGGTGAAGCAGTGACAAAGGCTACTTTAATATTGTTAAGTACAGAGTCCTCTTTTGGACGCGATAATATATCAATCGCATTTTTTAATCCGCCTGGGATAGTGCGATTGTACTCTGGCGAGACAATCAATAATCCATCGGCATCCCCCACTTGGTTGCGAATACGGGTATAACTTTCTGGCGGTGTATCCGTATCAATGTCTTCATTGTATAAAGGTAAGTCATCGATTTGACATTCGGTCACAGTAACCTGCTCAGGCATTTGCGATACCACGTATTCAGCAAAGGCTCGGTTTATTGACTCTTTACGTAAGCTACCTATTATTAAAGCAATATTCAAAGGTTTCACGTCTTCCATCATAACTCCTTAATTTATTTTTTAATTGTTAGTGTTTAAATTAATGAGGTTTAAACCCTATGGCCTAATTCAACCACGAGGTCTAAAACAAAAATTCTATTTAGTTATATTACCAAGAATTAATTATATGAAATGATACAAAGCGTTGTTGTGATGTTCTTTGGTTTTTAGGTTTGAATACGTTTGGGGAAAGGATGCAGAAAAAGGTAATCAGCCTTATTATTTGTCGAAAAAACAATATTCATTGACTATATTTGGTGGGTTATGCTTCGCTAACGTCATCCTTTTATCTTGACTAATTTTGTCCACGATAAATACCTGCAAATACTCATAGTTATATTACTAAATTTTAAACCAAAAAAAGGACTCAATCATGAGTCCTTTTCTTTTAAGATGGATTGTTTTATTTGGGGCGCGGGGTGCACCCTACTTTTATTTAAAACAAGAGTCTATTTCAACAATAACTCATTGACACGTTTTAGATAAGCCGCTGGATCATCAAGTTGACCACCGTCTGCAAGCAAGGCTTGGTCGAAAATAACTTGCGCAAGGTCATCAAACTGCTCACTAGATTCAAGTTTTTGAATCAAAGGATGGTTTGGATTGACCTCTAAAATGGGCTGAGTATCTGGCACTTCTTGACCCATTTGCTTAAGCATTTGGATCATCTGAGGCGACAGCTCGCCTTCTGGCGTCACCAACACGGCAGGACTATCCACTAGACGATTGGACACCCGAACATCTTTAGCACGGCCGCCTAGCGTTGTTTTTAATTTATCGACAACAGGCTTTAAGCTTTCTTCTGCTTTTTTGGCCTCTTCTTTTTCTTCCTCGTCTTGCAGGTCACCTAAGTCAACCACCCCTTTGGCGATATTCTGTAATGGCGTACCATCAAACTGAGTCAGGAAGTTCATCGCCCACTCATCGACACGGCTGGTCATTAGGATAACCTCAATGCCTTTTTTCTTAAATAGCTCTAGCTGAGGGCTATTTTTAGCAGCAGCTAAATTGTCAGCGGTGAGGTAATAAATCGCTTTTTGACCCTCAATCATGCGCTCTTTATAGTCAGCAAAGCTGGTCTCAAGACCCTCACGAGTACTGGTGGTATAACGCAGCAACTTAGCGATGCGCTCTTGGTTACTCATGTCTTCGCCAAGACCCTCCTTGATGACATCACCAAACTCAGCGTAAAATTGCTTGAATTTTTCTTGCTTGTCGGCATCTTCACTATTAGCAAGACTGCCAAGAAGCGTCAACACACGACGCGCGTTACCATCACGGATAGACTTCACATCACGTGATTCTTGCAGAATCTCACGGCTGACGTTTAATGGTAGGTCTTGCGAATCAATCACACCCTTCACAAAGCGTAAGTACATGGGCAATAACTGCTCAGCATCGTCCATGATAAACACACGTTTTACATACAGCTTAAGACCGTGCTGTTGCTCGCGAGCATATAAATCAAAGGGTGCCTTTTTAGGTATATATAACAGCTGTGTATACTGCACACGGCCTTCGACTCGGTTGTGCGTCCAAGCTAGAGGCTCTTCAAAGTCATAAGTGATGTTTTTATAAAAATCGACGTACTCTTCATCGTCAATTTCTGAGCTTGAACGGGTCCATAGAGCGCTGGCCTTGTTAATGGTTTCCCACTCATCGGTCAATACCATTTCACCGCCACTACTCACTGGCGCGCCAAACTCGTCAACTTTATCCTCATCTTTATCATCATCGGCCTCTTCTACCACATCTTCTTGCCAGACTTCTTTGCGCATTTGAATAGGCAGGCTAATATGATCTGAGTACTTATTGATTAAGCGTTTGATCTTATTGCGATCAAGGTAGTTGTCTTCGCCTTCTGTAAATTCTTCTTTTAGATGAAGCGTGATTGAGGTGCCACGGGTGTCTTTTGTGATGGTTTCGGTGGTAAATTTACCCGTACCATCTGATACCCAGCGCACGCCTTGGTCAGCTGGCGTGCCCGCTTTACGAGACTCTACGGTGATGGTATCAGCAACGATAAATCCTGAATAGAAACCAACACCAAACTGACCAATCAACTGACCATCTTGTTTTTGCGATTCTGATAGCTGCTCCAAGAATGCTTTGGTACCAGACTTAGCGATAGTACCTAAGTTCTCGATGGTGTCTACTTCAGTCATGCCGATACCATTATCAATAAAGGTAATGGTTTTCGCCTCTTCATCAATATCAATACGGACTTTTAACTCGCCATCATCTTCATATAGGCTGTCATCACTGGTCGCCTCAAAACGCAATTTGTCACAAGCATCCGATGCGTTTGAGACCAGCTCACGCACAAAAATATCTGAATTTGAATACAGTGAGTGAGTCACTAAGTGCAATAGCTGGGCGACTTCCGCCTCAAAAACGTGCTGGGTGGCGCTTTGATTTTCGCTCATAATATCCTCGTAAATAGACCATCATTATTTTTATGCTGACACATATACACTGACACCAATGCTTAAATCTAGCTAAATCAGTGTATATAGTCGCTCTTGGGTTACCTTACTAATAGGGGCAGTGGGTATTTTTTTCAAGCAAATTCAGGTTAATACTTGCTCTATTTTTATGATTTAAACGTCATATCTACGAATAAACTGGCCATAAAAAAGCCGGCTATTATCTGACCGGCTTTTTATGCGTTAACTGTCCCGTCCTAAAATAAGTTTACGAAAAGGAAGCTTATAAATGGACAAAGCAGAAAGATCAAGGATTAAACGAACACAGAAAGATTACACACTCGGCTTTAAATTAGCTGTGGTAGGGCAAGTAGAAAAAGGCGACATGACCTACAAACAAGCCCAAAAGCACTATGGCATACAAGGACGTAGTACCGTCCTAACTTGGCTTAGGAAACATGGTACATTAGACTGGAATACACCGCCAAAGAGCCTAAGAATGCCACACAAAGAAACCCCAGCCCAAATCATAAAAAGACTTGAGCGACAACTGGCTGATGAAAAAA
>NZ_JBXYJF010000003.1:0-166918 GCF_057396245.1 Psychrobacter sp. CX16 | reverse complement strand
TGCTAAAATCGCCCCAGACGTTGTTGCAAACCTAGTCAAGGTCTAGACATTAACTACGGTTTACGCCTAGTCTGAAACAATTTTAGCTATCAGCAGTGCTAATTTGCGAATGTTCCACACGCCCTAACCTTTAAATCATTAATAGTCATCAATAACTGAGATGCCATTAAGTTCGTCATCAAATTTAATACCGATTGGGCGATCTTGTTTTAACAAAATACTCACTGCCTTTTGCTGCCAATCTTCACCGTTATGGGCGAAGACCACATTAGGTATCACCCCAACGCCATCAATAGGCTCACCTTGAGCACTTCGATATTCGGCCACTGTCAGCTTTATTGCACCGCCTGATTTAAGCGGAATCACCTCTTGAACAGTGCCCTTACCAAAGCTTTTCTCACCGAGTACCTTCGCACGATTATTACTCTTGAGGCTTGTCGCAAGCACTTCTGCTGCTGATGCAGAATAGCGATTTTGCAATATCACTACCGGTAGATCTGATAAATAAGGGGTGCCATTAGGGTTAATCACTTGACTGCTATTGGTTCGGTTTCTAACCTGAATAAGTCCTTTATCGGCAATAAACAAACTGGCGATATCAATGGCTGAAGACAGCACACCACCAGGATTGTTTCTAACATCAAGAACAACACCGGTAATCGGTTCACCAGTTTCTTTCAGCGCCTTAATTAGCTGATCTTTTGAGCCATTTTGGAACACTGGTAGCCGTACAATAGCGATGCTGTTTTGTACCTGAACATCCAGCTTATTATTAGTCGATAGATTTCGCTGCAACATCACATTACGCTTAAGACCACGTCGAGTTGCGACGGTTACTTGCACTTGTGAACCTGCAATGCCCGATAACAGTTGCTCGATATCTTGAGGCTGCATATCAGGAGTCAGCTCAGCACGCTTAATACGTAGCAGACGTTCACCGACTTTAATACCCGCCTTATTAGCAGAAGATTGGGGTGCCACGCTATCCACTACCCACTCATCTATCGAATTATCAAAGTCAACCGTGATGCCAACTTGACCAATCTCCCCATCCGTAAAACTACGTAAGTTTTCATAGTTCTCTGGCGTGAGGTATTCTGCATGACTGTCTAGCTTTTCGAGCATGCCGGTGATAGCGTTCTGAAATAAAGCCTCATCATTGACAGGTCGCACAAAGTCGTGACGAACCACATCAATGACTTCGACAAAAGTCTCAATCGTTTCAGGAGAAATAGCGTTTAAAGGAACATGTCTGATATCCAGATTGCCTGAGCTGTTATCAAGGTCGCTGTCATCTATTTCATTATCAATGTTATCAATATTGGTATCGCTACTCTCAAGGATGGCACCCTCGTCAATCTCTTCAATAGCATCTTCATTAGCGACGGCATCGATATCATCACAATCATCAACACATTCTGGCACATGACTATCAAAACTACCTGCTATCAGTCCCGAACGAGGATTGGAGGATGAAAGATTGCTATTCGCCATTGTTTGTTTGATATTCATTGACACCGGCAAGGCGGCTTGCGAAATGCTAGACAATCCCACTAGGCATACTAAGCCTAATGCTTTATTAAAACGAGCCAGACCGGTAATAGACGTTGGCTGACTTGTAGCCATGTAAGAGATCAACGCCTTATTTTCAGACGCAGTAGAGCCCTTGTTTCCAGACACCAGACTATGAAGAGAATGATAACGACTCATGATGGACTCTACCTAGATTGAAATAATTTAAGATTAAAGCGATAGTTACTGAGCTTGCAGCAAGTCAACACCCGTCATCTCTTTAGGTACAGGAAGACCCATTAAGCTAAGAATGGTCGGTGCAACATCACTTAACTTACCGCCCTCACGTACCGATACTTTCTTATCGCCAACATAGATAAGCGGCACCTGCTCAGTGGTATGCTGAGTATGTACTTGGCCGCTATCATAGTCTTGCATCTGCTCACAGTTACCATGATCCGCTGTAATCAGCATATGACCACCTGCTTTAATAACCGCGTCAGCGACTTCACCAACCGCGGTATCTAATACCTCAACCGCTTTAACTGCCGCATCAAAATTACCGGTGTGACCGACCATATCACCGTTAGCATAGTTTACGATTAGCACATCATACTTGCCAGAACCAATCGCCTCGACCAAGTTTTTGGTCACTTCAGGTGCGCTCATCTCCGGCTTTAAATCATAGGTGTCAACATCAGGAGATGGAATCAAGATACGAGATTCACCTTTGTATTCATCTTCCCGACCACCGCTAAAGAAGAAGGTCACATGTGCAAACTTCTCTGTCTCTGCAATTCTAAGCTGAGTTTTATCATTGTTTTGCAGATACTCGCCCAACGTATTTTGCAAAGCAGTCGGCGCATAGGCCACAAATGTTTTAGGGTTAGCCGCTAACTCATCAGAATAATGAGTCATCATTACAAAGGCCGATAATAATGGCTGCTTTTTGCGAGCAAAGCCTGAGAACTCATGATCTGGCAGAATAAACGCTTGGCTAAGCTCACGCGCTCTGTCTGCACGGAAATTCATAAAGATAACGGCATCATTGTCATCAATGGTAATAGGCGTCTCACCATGTTCAATGACCGTGGTTGGGTTCACAAACTCATCGGTCTCACGAGATTTATAAGCAGCTTGTACTGCACCATCTGCACGGGTTGCCATACGCTCTGCTTTACCTAAGGTCATTAGGTCATAAGCTTTTTGAACACGGTCCCAACGATTGTCTCTATCCATCGCATAGTAGCGACCAATGATGCTAACAATCTGTACTTTGGTTTCGTAGTGAGCGTTTAAGTTATTTAGATAATCACGCAGACGTTTGATATATTTATCTGCAGATTTGGGCGGTGTATCACGGCCATCTAAGAAGCAATGCACATAGACGTTTTTCGCACCGTGAACCACTGCGGCATGACACATGGCTTCGATATGGTCTTGATGCGCATGTACGCCGCCGTCAGACAATAAGCCCATAATATGCACATTACCGCCCGCCTCTTTCGCTGCATTTAAGGCATCAACGATGGCAAGGTTCTTATAAAAATCACGGTTTTTGATATCACGTGAAATACGTGTTGAATCTTGAAAAAGCACACGGCCAGCGCCAAGGTTCATGTGACCCACTTCTGAGTTACCGAACTGACCATCTGGTAAACCCACGTCTTCACCTGAACCAGACACTAGACCATGTGGATACATTTTATTAATACGGTCTAAATTTGGCGTATTGGCAGCAGCGACTGCGTTATCGCGTTCATCCTCACGATACCCAAAACCATCTAGAATCATTAGCACGTGTGGAATCTTTTTGTTCGTATCTACTGCTACCATTTATTCTCTCTCCAGTTATTTTGCTAAATTGCTTAATACTCTTCGTAAATAACGATGCTTAAACTGGGCATCGCTCACTTAAAATTTATTTGCCTAATTGTACCACACAAGCCCATTTATCTTTAATTTAAGATTTGTTTGAGTATAAAACCTATCTATTGAGCACACTTCGACAGATGATTTAATAAAGGTCTGTTGAACATTCAAATGTGGAACTGGCGGAGGCTGTTTTTTAGGCAACATGTAGGAGAATTTTTGACGAAGAGTCTTCTAAGTTAGACCAGCTTTTAAAATATTGGGCAATATATTGACAATTTTATTGCTTCAAATTTGTATTAACAGCTCACCGATATTTACTTAGCATTACAAAGTCGCCACTATTAGGTTTGCATCTGTCTTTTATTTTATATAGAATATTTAGACTCTGAAGTGTTCGCCAGTAGATGTTATTCCCTGAGCCGATAATGCACTAAATGGATGTGCTATCTACTGTTTTATTGTGTATGCCTGCACTGCTTGCAGTGACTCAGGAAACCTTAAGAGACAGTGACGCATCCGCCCTGAACTTCACGGTTCATGGGTCCCCATCTTACAGCGGCACTTCGGTTCTTATTTTAGTAATCTATAATCGTAAATCATACTGGCCTGATGGCATAAAACGATATCGTTGTAAAACTAGGCAGTTTTTATGTGATTACTTACCCCCCAATAAAAAGCTCTTTTACTAATGTAGTAAAAGAGCTTTTTTGTGCCAATTGTTTGACTTGTATCTTATTCGTCATTGGCCGGCTTTTTAAGCTTCTTAACGTCTTTTATTACAGGCTTAGCTGACCCATCAACCGTGGTGTTTTGTTTAAACACATTACCAAATGGATTACCGCTGTCTGAACCTGGTTTGCCGCCAAATGGACTTCGAGAGCCGAACGGATTGTTACCACCAAACGGGTTTTGCCCGCCAGCGCCGCCCATACCCCCAAATGGACTTTGACCGCCCATTTGTTTAGACATCATCTCCATCATTTTCTGCTGATTATTCATCACATAGTCATTGGCTAGAGATTTTAGCTTCTTTTGTACCGGAGGTAATATGACCAACAAAGCTAATAAATCAGACAGCAGACCAGGAATTAATAGCAATAAGCCACCCACTGCCATACCAATCGTTTTAATAATTTGATTCTCAGGTGGACGCATCGCTGGATTCATCATCCCACCGGCTTTCATCTGTTGAGCCATAGGATTAAGCGTTGTCATACCACGGCGTATCAAGGTGAGACCGATGACAGCAGCGGCGATAAACCAGAAAAATACCCACCAACCGCTGATAAACTGGGCAACTAAATACCACAGCAACATCTCAATAATAAACCATACGATGGCAATGCCAACTATTTGACCCATAATGTGTCATCCTATTTTGATTTGATAATAAATTTAATAATAAAGTGTTAAATTCGATTTGTATTATGTATATGGGGATGGCTTGCTATACTATCAAATCTTAAACCAACTTTGTAATTGATTCAGACCCGCAGCCAAATTTAGCGCTATTATAAGCGAAACCACAGATTCTACCTACCGTAAATATATAGACTTTTTAAAGAGGCTCAAAGCGGTATAGACAGACAGATTGATTGACTGACTACTAGAAATTTATAAATAAGGCAACACAGAGCACTATGGCAATAATTATTGGTATCGATCCCGGCTCAAGAATGACAGGTTATGGCATTATTCATCAAAAAGGTGACACCTTACGCTATCTCGATGCAGGCACCATACGTACAGAAACCAAAGAGATGCCGGAACGTTTAAAGCGCATCTTTAATGGCATCACTCGTATTACGCAGTATCATCTAAAATATGCAGAAGAACCCATTTACGCCGGTGTTGAACAGGTATTTATGGCAGAAAATCCCGATTCTGCATTAAAGCTCGGTCAAGCGCGAGGCGCCGCCATTGCCGCTTTAGTTGCTCTAGATTTGGAAGTATCAGAATATACAGCTAGGCAAATCAAACAGGCCGTTTGTGGCTATGGTGCCGCGGATAAAAACCAGGTTCAAGAAATGGTTTGCCGAATTCTAAAACTCGATGTGATGCCACAACAAGATGCTGCGGATGGTCTAGCCTGTGCTATCTGTCATGCGCATTCTAGTCATTCTATGAACAAACTGGTGATGAATAGTGCCTTACGTGGCCGCGGCACATCAAAGAAAAAAGGACGTTGGCGTCTTAGCGAAGAGGACTTAAACAATTTAAAATAGTTTCGATTCACAATTAGCGTAGCGTTAAACAGAAATTTTAAAAAAAGGCAGGTGCCTATCTACGCGCTCTGCCTTTTTAAGCTCTACCTTTTTAAATAGTTAAGAGAGTCTCATTGGACTTCAATAGACTTAACCTTCGAGATTACTTATCTTCAACCACACCGCTTTCTACTGCCATATCAAATACATATACGAACTGCTTACCTTTGACATCAGCAGGGTCAACAACAAAGCGTTTAAGGCGTACTATCTGCTCTAAGCGACTGTCATGAGTATATCCTTCAATCTCACCAACGAATAACTCCCAATCACCGAAACCCTTTTTAATGCCTTTGCCATCATAATAAACAGGGCGTACTCTTAGGCAAGTTTGAGCGCTGCCGTCTGGGCACATCTGCTGTTCATTATCAATCTCCCAATAAACGGTATCGCCTCTTTGCCCATATCGTGCTTCAGGCGTTTGTACACCCTGCCATACCAAGGTATTGCCGTTTTCATTAACTTGTTTAAGAATCGGCTTATCACCAACTGTGTGGCTAAGGGTACTAATACCGCTCATAGAATTCACTAACTGATTTTCTGCATCACTTAACTCTTCATCTAGGCATAGCATTGCGGTACTCATGATTTGCCCCACTTTCATCACATTTGAATCCAGTGTGTATCCTGCACCCATTGAGTTACAACCCGCACTAAAGCTAATTGCATTCCCCTCTTTTTGCGTGCTAAATTTGATGTAAACATCATCTTTAAAGCTATTTAATGATTTAATAGGTTTATTCTGTTTATCTGTCGCTTGCATCAATTGCCAATTATAATCAGATAGCTGAGATTGTTTAATATTTATCACCGTTTTTGCACCACGCTGCACAGAAGGTTGTGTTGACTTGGCTTCGGTATGAGTTTGCGTACTTTGACAGCCTGTCATCACAAGAGTCGTTGCAAGGGCTGCTAAAGACAAAGGTTTAAACATATTTCCTCCTAAAATGACCGTTAGTGGGCCTAAAGACTAACTTACCCGCTAACAGTGATTATTATAAATAACATCAAATTATTGATAATAATTTTATTTTCTAGCGTCTTTGCTGTTTATTTCTTTTTGAAACCAAATTGCTCGTCCATCTGTTTATAGAAGCGTGCAATACCCTTACCATGCGAGGTCGGATCAAATTTTAATAAACGACCAAAATCTAGTCCAATATATAGCACAATATCAGCATAGGTCAGCTGATCGCCTAACAAGTATTCTTTTTGCTGCAAAATATTGTCGAAATACGGCAACGCTTTAATCGCACGCTGTACAGACTTTGCTCCCATTTCCGGCACTTGGTCAATGCGGTGCGCTTTGGACGGATGAGTGTGCTGAAAGGCCAACATAAAGTTATATAACACTTCAAATTCAGCTGTACGGCGCAAAGATGCAACTTGCGCACGCTGCACCACATCATTGCCCATAATTGAGCGCTCTCCATAGACGCGGTCCAGATACTCACAAATAGCCTGTGAATCATTTAATACAGTGCCATCATCTAATACCAAAACAGGCAGCAACTGTAATGGGTTTATCTTGGTAAACGCTTCGGTTAGATGCTCACCTTTTGCCATATCAATATCAATGACATCAATATCATCGATGTCGTCAATATTAATGCCTTTCACCTGCATCAATAGCACTACTTTACGAGGGTTTGGCGCCTTTCGTGTTAGGTATAATTTTTTCATTACAAGCTCCTTTTGATCTATTTACCGCTTTCCACTTTGTTATTACCTATAATTATCGCTTATTTTAGTTAACCACTACTGCTAATTTTTATAACACTATATTGCTATATTACCACTTGTTAGAACGCGCACAAAAAAGCCTCACAGTAATCATACAGTGAGACTTTTTGCATCAAACCAATCAATTAGCATGCGGCGTCAATTCTAAATTAGACACAGCGCTGAGGCATTATTTGTTTGGTGCAGGCGTGGTGCGTAAGTAAGGTTTAATTTCAGTAAAGCCTTTTGGATAATCTTTTTCTGAGATATCTTCTGTCTTAATACTTGGTGGAATGATAACATCATCGCCCTCTTTCCAGTCAACAGGCGTTGCAACGTTATACTCATCTGTTAACTGTAGAGCATCAATTGCACGAAGGATTTCATCAAAGTTACGACCCACGCTTGCAGGATACGTTAGAATCAAACGAACTTTCTTTTTTGGATCGATAATAAATACGCTACGTACTGTGTGCGTTGTTGCCGCATTTGGGTGAATCATATCGTAGAGTTCAGCGACTTTTTTGTTTTCATCACCAATAATTGGAAAGTTCATTGGCGTGCCTTGCGTCTCACCGATGTCGTTTGACCATGCTTTGTGATCTTCGACATTATCAACAGAGATACAAATTGGCTTCACACCGCGCTTTTGAAACTCACCGTTTAATGCGGCTGCACGGCCAAGCTCAGTGGTACATACTGGTGTAAAGTCAGCTGGATGTGAAAAGAAAACAACCCAATTGTCGCCTGCCCAATCGTAAAAATTAATATCACCTTCTGTGGTTGGTGCATCAAAGTTCGGTGCATCATCACCTAGACGTAAATGTGCCATCTGTTCATCCTTATTTTTGTTTATTTATTAATATCAATCATACCACACGCAATCTTAAATGATGCGCTTGTCATAATAGTAACAAAACAAATGGGGTAAAACTAGAGCACCACCAAACTCACACAAAAAACGTCCTTATACCCAATTATCGAGTATAAGAACGCTTTTCTTTTACGACTTATGATTGACTGTCTCTTTAGCTTACATATCTAAATTCAATGCTTTTGAATAACCAATCCTAAGAAATAAGCTTTTAGAAAACATCTCCTTAGAAAACACCTTCGATTGGGTTACCAAAGTCATTCAAGGTTGTGGCTCTAGAGTCAACATATAAGTCATTATAGTAGCTCTCATCCCCAGCCACACGGCCAACCTGAGAGACTTTGATGTAGTTCTCAATTCTACCAAGTTTGGTTAAGCCATCATTAAAGCTAAAAGCAGCGACAGTAACATCATCACCAACGTTAATTGGGTTTGATAAAGTTACCAAGAACGAGCGGGTTGAGCTTTCTTTGTCAAAACCTAAATCTTGTACATAAGCACCCTTAAACCATGACGGGGTGATAACGCGGTCTACCCCTTCAGGACCACTGGCGGTTTTAACCTCAACTAAGAAGCTAACCACAGGGAATTCACCATAATAATCTTTTAAACCCACGTTTTTGACATGTAGCGCAGTAGAACCTGCAAAACCTTTTGCTTTCATGCCAGATACAGTCATATAAGGCTGTAAGTCTAGCTCCTGTGCCAATAATGGTGCGTTCATATCCACATTTTCGGCAGGCTTAGGCGTGGGTGCCACA
This sequence comes from Psychrobacter sp. CX16, assembly GCF_057396245.1. NCBI lineage: Bacteria > Pseudomonadati > Pseudomonadota > Gammaproteobacteria > Moraxellales > Moraxellaceae > Psychrobacter > Psychrobacter sp. CX16. The sequence continues at coordinate 157,910 of NZ_JBXYJF010000003.1, read as the reverse complement.
AAGCTCCAATCTGGCGCGGAGGTGTCCACTGAGTCAGCTGGGTTGCTATACATGCTGACACGCACTTCATTTTTGATAGGTACAAAGGCGCGCCATGCAGTTGGCGTCGACCAAGTGCCGTTTAACAGACAATGCTGCTGTGTACCTGTCATATTCACTGCACGGAAACCGTAACTCGCTTCACCGGTATAACCGGCTGGCACGTTATAAGGACCGATATTTTGACCCACATTCCAAGACAGGGAATAAGAAGCTTGCCCGCCTATTTGACGCGCCAACGAATACGCAATCCCCGTGCTACCAGTACCGGTCGTACCATTCGAACCACCAGAAATATTACCACCTAAATTAATACTGGTTGTTTCTGTTTGGCTGCCATTAACAGAGATATTAATCGTCTGTGTTTTTGCTGTGGTCTGTGTGAGCGGAATGTCGCCGTTGGTTTGATTGTAAGTAGACACGGTGCCCACAGGTAGCCAGTTATCAGTCACTCGGTAAACCACCGTACGGCGATCTTCTAACGCATTACACACAGGGTTTGGATTAAGCACATTGGCTTTAAGATGGTCTGAGCCGTGCGTCACTTTAATAATAGGCAGCTTAGGATTTAGCTTTGGTGTTTGTGGATAAGTCTCGATTTTGGTGCCCGAGTTTGGCATTACAGCATAAGCCGCTACCGGCCCGACGGTGTTGTTATTTTTTGTCAGTAAAATGGAATTATTTGCAGGGTTGTTAAAGTCTGTTTCTAAAATCTTAGAAGGCGTTACCATACCTTCTAAATAATTGCCATGGGTGAGACGCTCAAGTTTATTAGCCTCTGTAGATGTCGCAGCAAGCGCTGATACCGAAAGGCTCAGGCTTAAAATACCTAAGCTAACCGTAACTTGCCGAGCGCTCTTAATACTCTGCTTAACCAACGTCCCTTGCCCTTGCGTCTCTTTTGTTGCTACTTTTTGAATCGTATTCATAATAAGCTCACCCCTTAAGTTATAAACGTGGTCTATAAATATGAAGGCTATAGCGTAATGATGATTCAATAATAGAGATGTTATGCTATATGGCTCACGGCTTGCTATTTACTTTCATGGCTTGCTATTTACTTAAAGTCCACCGTTATGAATATCATTACCCTAGAACTTTGCCCTTATTCACCTTGGTTACATAGTGAAAGATTCTAAAAACCCATGTAACCATTTGATTAGGTTAGATAATTTTTATTACAAACTGGTTAAAATTAACAATATAGTTACAAAAAATAGCGTAAGACAAACAAATTCTGAAAATAAAAAAAGCCCCTATTAACCTCTTCTAACTTAAGGCTAATAGGGGCTTTTGTTGTCTAAACTTAGTACTTAAAACTAGTTTAGCTAAGCACTATTCGACAATAGTAATTTATTGGTCAACCCACTGACGAATCTTTTCACGCTCTTGAGGTGATGCTTGTAACCAAAGCTGCATAAAATTGTCTAACGTATTGGCGTTGGCTGGCGCATTATTGCTATTGCTACGGGCGGGGTTAGATACGGCAGCAACAGGTGCTGAAACAGTGCGGTTATTACTGACAGTCGTAGTTGATGGCTGTGAGTTAATCGCTGCAATCGCTCTTTGATTATCAGCCTGAGCATCACCTCCACCGAAGATTGAGGTAATACCTGAGAATAAACCACCACTGCTATCTGAACCCTGAGCTTCAGCGATAACATTCGAGCCTTTTACAACCGCTAATGTTGGTGCTTTAGCATACTCCTTAGCCTCTTCATACTTCTCAGGTTGCCCTGGCATGGTCAAACGATAGGTTTGATTGTCCTGCATGTCTGCTGTTACAGTGACATTCGCTGAGTGAAGATAGTCATGCTCATCATGGCGCAGATCATATAACCGATCATATTTAGCCGTTATGACATGTTTACCAGGCTGCAATGTAAAGTCCTTTTTAAAGGCTTGAAACGGGCTTGAATTAAAAGTTTGGCCATTTATAGCGGTAACTTTAATATTTTCGTCCACTTTCAAACTAACTTCAGCATGCGCTACAGCGGCCGTTAGCAAGCTAATACTACAAAATACTGTTAATTGTCTAAATATACTTTTGTTTGAGTGGTTTATCATAATCAAAGACCTTAGGTTCCAATAATATTTGAGTAATTCGTTTATATGGCGTGGTTAAATAACTTACTTATTAATAAATTTTGGATTAAATTTAAATTATATAGATAAATCAAAAGTTAGTCTAAAATGAATAAGGTATGCATTGAAGAACAATATTAAAAGTTAAAACTCATATTATCGCGATACGTCCCATTCTCCTCGGACTTCGATAAATAATCTTTCTGCGCTTCTTGATGAATGTCTTCAAGCTCCGCCATTAATGTGTGTTCATCAATCATAGCAATGGCTTCACTAATAATCGCTTTTGACACATGAGCGCGATTAAGATTAGAGAATAGCGGCTGAATTGCCTGTAGCACATCTAACATACCGCCAATACGGTGCGGCCCTTCATTAAGTAAATGCTCAGTAATTCGAGAGTCAAACTGCCACCCTCTACGGCGCATCACCGATTCAAGCATGGCCTTTCTATCGGCAATATCATGACCTTCTGGTACTCGAAATGCAGGCGACTGAATCAAGCGAGTTAATAAATCTGGCAGCTCAAAAGGCAGATTTGCCGCCGGTGTTTTGGCGGCAAAAATAAGCTGCCCCTGTCCTTCACGGCTACGATTAATTAGATGGAAAATAGCTTCTTGCCAGTCGCGTCTATTACGAATAGCTTCCAAATCATCAATGGCTACCAAATCAAAGCTTTCTAATGAGGCAAGCACCCCGACATCAGTGCTAATCAGTTCTTTTAAAGACAAACAAATGGCCGTTTTACCCATCTCCATATACGATTCGCATATGGCAGATAAAAGATGGGTTTTTCCAGTTGCTGCACTACCGTAGATATACATTTGACCAATTAAGCCAATATGTAGTTGACGTACAGCATCGATTAAAGTCGACCAGCCTGGCCCCGAAAAATCGCTCAGGCTAGCATCTCTCTTAACTTCCAGATTTAAACTTAATTGATTTGTCATCAGGCTAGTATCTCGGCTCGATATATCTCTTCATAACGCATATTTATACCACAATTTTGATAACAATAATATGTCATTAGTGGGCAATGCTTTATTAAGTCAAGCATGTTATCAATAAAATAACGCATTAAACGCTGTCGTTAGTTTGGCTATTGCCCAGTCTTAAATGTCATTTTAATGAATGGCTACCCTCGTGGTAGCCATAGTGGTTATTGCGATACGCTGTCATAAACCTTTTATTAAAAAGATGCTTATCTAAATAAACGGTACTGTTTTCTGCCTTTATAAAACTCTGTCTTTTTATAGGCTTCAAAAGCGTGGTGGAACAGCACATTCAAAATAGCGGATACCGGCAGAGCAATTAACATACCCACAAAGCCCATTAAGGCGGCACCTGCCAACACAGAGAAGATAACCCACAATGGGGATAAACCAATCTTATCGCCAAGCAATAATGGCTGAAGAACATATCCTTCAACAGCCTGACCAACCAAAAAGGCACCGACGATTAAGCCTAACTGTAGCCAATCAAGGCCAAATTGGAATAGACCCGCAATAATGGCAGCAATAAAGCCAATACCGAAGCCTAGATAAGGTACAAAGCTTGCAACACCTGCGACCATACCGATAATCAAGCCAAGCTCTAAGCCAATAAGCTGTAGCTGTACCGCATACACCACACCAAGCAAGATCATCACAAGTAGCTGTCCTTTGATAAACGCCATAAGCGCTTCATCACAGTCATGAGCAATCTCAACAATCTTATCTGCACTGGCTGCAGGTAGTGCTTGACGCCACGTTCTTAAGCGCTCATCCCAATTGAATAAGAAGTAGAAGGTCAAAATAGGCACCAATACCACAAGCCCTGCATTATTAATAACTGTCATGCCTGAGCTTAGCACCTGAACGGCTAGAGATTGTGCATCCTCGACATTGTAGTTCTCATTTAAGTACTCAATGAATGTATTAGAGACGATTTGGCTATCAAGTGGTGGTAAATTAAAGCGGCTAAACTGATTGATCCAAGTACGTACTTCCTCATTGTACCACTGCACCATTCTAGGCGCATACTCCCAGCCTGCTTGCAGCTGAAGCCAAAGCATTGGAATAAGCCACCATAATAAGACACCCAATCCCACACAAATCACAGCGTAAACAACAATAATCGACAGCCAGCGCGGAACATATCGCGACATTCTAGTGACAAGTGGATTGAATAAATATGCCAAAATAAAAGCACAAACAAACGGGATAATGACGGGAATTAATAAATAAATTAAATATAAAAACACCACCATGGCTACCACGATAGCCAGTCGTTTGAAGAAAGGATCTATATTTGCAACCTGCATATTTATTCTCTTTATTGAAGTCACAACGAAACACTTTTCGTTATGCAATGAATCATTAACAAACGCCCTCTACACTCTAGATACATTATCGCTAAATATATAGCTTGATATTGATATTGATATAGATAAGATGGGCCACCGAGCTAATAGTAAACTGTTTAATAGATCTAGTGACTTGTTCGTTATCCAGTTTAATAACGGTTCAAGTCAACGGTCGTTTAAATCAGACTCAAATTAACGATTAATTAAACTCTAATCATTAATGACTGTTGAATTTAATAGTTACTTAAATTTATCTCATAGTTGTAACTATGATACGGTTTATTAGAGTAAAGCTTAACTAAATTTTAGTCATTTTTTGTTTTTAAGCATAATAAATCCACGTTTCATTTTGCGCACTATGTGTTTTTGCGTATAATGCCAACACACAATTTTTGTTCGCTAAGATGCTATAATTACCCGCCATACTTAGCAACATTTTTTGGCAGCTTTATTTTAGTAATCATGTAGAGGCTAAAATCCTTTAACTCGCTGGTTATTAATCTTAAGTTTGCCGCTATCGTTATTTAAATACTCCAATGTGTCATACCCCACACATTTGCTTATAAGGTCTGCTGCTACCATGAGCCATCCAAATTCTAATGCTTCTACTAATTCAACCACCAAAGCCAATACCACGTCTTTGAGCTACAAAGATGCGGGCGTCGATATCGATGCAGGTGATGCCCTAGTACAGCGCATTAAATCCGTTGCCAAAGCCACTACCCGCTCTGAAGTTGTTGGCGGTCTTGGCGGCTTCGGTGCCCTATGCCGTATCCCGAAAGGCTATGAGTCACCACTATTGGTATCAGGTACTGACGGCGTAGGTACTAAGCTGAAGCTTGCCCTACAATTAAATCGTCATGACACCATTGGTATCGACTTAGTCGCTATGTGTGTGAACGATCTGCTTGTGTGCGGTGCAGAGCCTTTATTCTTCCTAGATTACTATGCCACAGGTAAGCTTGATGTCGATACCGCAGCAGATGTGGTCACTGGTATTGGTGAAGGTTGCAAACAATCAAACTGTGCGCTAATCGGCGGTGAGACTGCTGAGATGCCTGGTATGTATCAAGATGACGACTATGATTTAGCGGGCTTCTGCGTGGGCGTGGTTGAAGAAGCAGAAGTTATCACGGGTGAAAACGTTGCTGAGGGTGATGTACTGATAGGTATTACTTCAAGTGGCGCGCACTCAAATGGCTACTCACTTATTCGTAAAGTTATCGAAGTCAGCGGCGTTGATATTGCTAACTCTGATGAAACCTTAGATGGCAAGCCTATTGCTGATGCGCTAATGGCACCGACTAAGATTTATGTAAAAGCCATTCAAGCGCTACAAAAACAGATTGGTAATGGCAAACTACACGCCATGTCACATATCACTGGCGGCGGCTTCACTGAAAACTTACCACGCGTATTACCAGAAACACTTGCAGCAAAAATTGACACTAATAGCTGGGAGATGCCAGAGCTATTTAACTGGTTACAAAAGCACGGTAATATCGAGCAATCAGAGATGTACCGTACCTTTAACTGCGGTGTTGGCTTTGTGGTCGTTGTACCAGCAGACGTAGCGGAACAAGCTGTGGATATCTTAAATGATGCGGGTGAAACAGCCTTTAAACTAGGCAAAATCATCACTCGTGCTGATACTGCTGTGGTGTACGCTTAATATGTTATTAGACTCATCTACCAAAGCTTTGAAAGTCGCGGTCTTGGTCTCTGGCAGTGGCAGCAATCTGCAAGTCTTGATTGATGCCATGCAGGCTGGTAGCTTGCCAATTGAGATTGTGGGCATTATTAGCAATGTCAAAGAAGCCTATGCGGTAACGCGTGCACAGCAAGCGGATATTAATACAGCAGTGTTCTCTCACATTACTGAGGGCGAGAATGCTGGCAAGCGTATGGGGATAAAGACGTTTGAACGTCATGCCAGCGCTCAGCTAAATGAATGGCAGCCTGATTTAATCGTACTTGCCGGCTTTATGCGTGTGCTTAGTGCTGATTTTATCAATGCTGCTCCTGCACCTATGATTAATTTGCATCCATCTTTGTTGCCTAAGTACAAAGGCCTCGATACACATCAGCGTGTATTAGAGTCAGATGACTGTCATCATGGCTGTAGTGTGCATGTGGTAACCGCAGAGCTTGATGCCGGTCAAGTATTGACACAGGCTATGCTAAGTGTTGATAAAAACGAATCTGCGACCGACCTGCAAAAGCGCGTACAAAAGCTTGAGCATCAAATCTTGCCTTGGACTATCTTGTTAATTGCCAAAGGGGTGTTAGTTATCGAAGCCATTAATACGCAAGTAGAACCTGTCCCCTACTTGCCGACGTTGCCTTTGAAGCTTTGGCTAGACAGCTAATTTGTTCTCTCTGTCTGTCTTATTACAAACAAGAAAGCCCAAGTCTAAGACTTGGGCTTTCTTGTTTATATTAGCCAATTTAAGGCTTGGCTGTCATTAATTTAAAGCCCAAGCCAATAAACACTATACCGCTGATTTTGTTAAGCAACGTTTCGATGGCTGGATTGGCTCTAAGCTTACTGCTAAAGACAGAGGCCATTAGTAAGACACTGAGACACCAAATCAAACTAGTGGCCGCAAATGTCAGTCCCAACATCAAAAACGATACCATACCATTCGCGTAAGTTGAATCAATAAACTGCGGAAAAAAGGCAAGAAAAAACAGAGCGACTTTTGGGTTAAACACATTGGTCAACACCCCTTGCTTATAAATTTGCACAGAGCTTAACGCTTTATTACGCGCTGTAGGGCTAATATTAGCATCCAAACTCTCTGCCACAAGTGCGGTTTGCTTGGTTATTAGCATTTTAATACCCAGATAACATAAATACAGTGCACCGATGTATTTTACAGTCATAAACGCCAGAGGATAATTGGATAACAGCACAGATAATCCTAAAGCAGCCAGCACCGTATGTACCAAAATCCCTGAAATAATCCCTAAAGCAGAAAGTAGTCCTGCTTCCCTACCTTGCGCAATACTGCGCATAATAATGTATAACGTGTCTGTACCAGGTTTTAGATTTAACAGCACGCAGGCAGCAATAAATCCCCAGTAGTTTTCAACCCCAAACATGACTGCTTCCTTAGAATGAGTTATACATAAGTCGCTTAGGCCTGAATCGCTACCAATATCTGCTTCTTTAACGCCAAATACTCTTGGCTGTCCAAAAAGCCCTCTGTTTTGGGAATCGCAAACTTCTCAGTAAATTGAGCGGGTGCACCTTTTAAGACATATAGATAATCAGATAAATAGATTGCCTCGTCAATATCATGAGTAATAATCAGACAAGTCAGCTCTAAGCGTTTTTGCAGTTTACTAAACCAATGATACATCTCGTCTTTGGTCACAAAATCTAACGCAGAAAATGGCTCATCCAACAGCATAATCGGGTTGTCACTTAGATAAGTACGCAACAAGGCTGCTCTTTGACGCTGCCCGCCTGATAAGGTTTGCGGGTATTGATGTTCTAGTCCTTCTAAACCAAAGTACACCAGTTGCGGATTGACAATATTTGCAATCTTCGCTTTACTGTATCCCTTTAGAGTCAAGGGCAATGCAATGTTATCAAAAACGGTTTTAAACGGCAGCAGTAAGTCTTTTTGTAGCATATAGCCAACCGTGCCTGCCTGCCCCGTGGTCTCTTTGCCGTTGATAAATACTTTGCCGCTACTGGGCACAAGCAGACCGGCAGCGATATTAAACAAGGTGGTCTTACCCACTCCGCTCGCACCCACGATACTAACGACGTCATTTTTGGCGACGGTCATTTTCAAGTCTTCAAATATCGGCTTTTGTTCAAAGGCATGGGTAATGCCTTCTAATACCAATACATTTTCCATAATCAACGCAGCTCTTTAATAGGGCGAATAAGCTTTATATGAGTGTACTTATAGATAGTCATTACTCACACCTGCCTGCGGTTCTAGCGGCTTATCAATCAGCCCATTTTGATATACCCAATCAAAGAATCTGTCCCAGCGGTCATAATCAAATTTACCCCACTCTCCATCATCATCTAAGTAGTACGAAGAAACATATTTTTGGCTGGCTATTGCAAGCTCTTTATTGGTCTCAGGGGCATATTTAACTAAGATTTCTGCACTTTCTTCTGGGTGCTTAGCGGCATAGGTATAGCCTTGTTTGATAGCAGCCAATGCCTTTTTGGCCAACTCTGGTTTATTGGCTAACAGATCATTATTGGCAATAATCACTGGCGAATAGTAATCAAAAGCGGGCTCGTAATCTTTCAGATAGAAAAAATCGGTGTCCACCCCTTGAAGGTCAGCATGTATGCCATCCCAACCATAAAAGGCCAAAATGTAATCAAACTGATTCATACGTAGTGCTACGCTCGCATCGGTGGCTTCGCCTGGGATTTTCACCAAGTCATTACCCACAATATGCGCTACTGTCGCATCATCGATTGGGTCTTCCCATGTTGAATAACGCTTACCATTTAAGTCCTTAGGTGACTGCGCCCCTAACGATTTTAATGCTAACAATCCTGATGTATTGTGTTGAAGAATTGCGGCCACTGCAGTTATAGGAACATCCTTTTCGAGACGCTTCACCATATTTGGCTGAAAATATATCCCGAAATCAGCACGCTTATTAGCCACTAACGTTGATGCACTGTCTTCGCTTGGCTGGACAATTTTCACATCCAGACCCTGTTCTGTAAAATAACCTTTATCTTGTGCCACATACAGACCGGTGTGATTGGTATTGGGCACCCAATCTAGTGAAATAACAAACTCCGTAAGCGGCTCGCCATTTTTTGCGGTTTTAGTGTCTGATTTGGGCTGACAGGCACTAAGGGCAAGCAGTGCAATAACAGCCAGTAACACAGCCATACCTATATAAGTACGACTTTGCTTTTGCCGATTAAAAGAATTAAAAGAGATAAATGACACAGTAAACCACCTTAATAAATGAAGAAAAAACAGAAAAATCTATAAAAAGTTATGCTTAAGTACCCGTTTCTCAAGCCATTTTACTAGGCCAATGAGAAGCACAGTCAAAAAGCTAATCAGAAAAATGACCGCAAACATACTGTCCAAATCATAGGACTTACGAACTCGAGTCATATAGACCCCTAGCCCATGATAGCCGCCTAACCATTCTGCAATCACGGCGGAAATAAGCGCATAAGACAATGCTACTTTCAGTCCGGTAAAAAAAGAGCCCATCGCAGAGGGAATCTTAAGATGGCGATACAACTGATACTTAGAAGCTTGCATCGATTTGAACAGATTAAGATGTTCACGACTGACCGATTGATAACCATCAATCAAGGCAATAGTAATCGGAAAGAAGACCGCTAATATCACCAGCACAACTTTGGGCGTTATACCGTAGCCAAGCCAAATAATAAGCAGCGGTGCAATCGCAATGGTTGGAATGGTTTGATTAAGCAGAATAACCGGATAAACCAGCTCTTTTACCGTTTTAAATAAATCCATACAAATCGACAAAACAAAGCTAATAATTAGACCGATTGTGGTGCCGATAAAGGCCGTTGCCAATGTATATTTGGCATGCTCCATCAACAATGGAAAGTCTTCTACAAACGCCCATGCAATCTGCAAGGGCGAAGGTAATAGATAGTCTGGAATGAGCTCAAACTGCACACAAAGCTGCCATCCTAACAATATTAGAATCACTAAAATATAATTTCGCAGGGTACTGAGTAAATTACGACTCACATAAGCTGTTTTTTTGATTAGATTACTCATTACCGCTATTCTCAGTTTGGCTAATAATCATTCTTTATAATGCGTTAAATGATGGTTGTTAAGATTCTAGCAAAATTAGGGCTAGGAGTTGAACTTAATTCGCTGATGCCAACTCTAAGGAAGGGGAAATCATTCCTACTTACACTGAGCGATAGACAAGAGATAAGGGCCTGTATAGAATTCATTTATTAGGACTGCCGATAGCTACCAATTTATCAAAGCAGCTTTCTAGATTAGGCGTCAATCGACGATAATGTCTAGACCTTAGCTAGATTTACAACGACATCTAGGGCGATTTTAGCATCAGCCTTGCAGGACAGGACTATTTTCTGCCCTCTCTTAGCCTAAAATAGACGCTTAGAACAACTGAGCTTACTATTTTATGCGTCGAGATGACTAAAAAGTAGTCTATGTCAGTTCCGTAAATGAATTCTATACAGGCCCTAATATATCGCATAAAAAAGCCCCCGATAACGTGTATCGAGGGCTTTACCGTCAAGAATATAAATCTATTAAAAATCTATAAAGCTAGACCGAATGATTAAACAGGTGCTTTGTTAATCACAAACAATGTTTTCTCATTCACAAACTCTTTCATACCAGAGCCGCCATGCTCACGACCATAACCAGAGTTTTTAACGCCTCCAAATGGCAACAGTGGATTTACTAGACCGTAACCATTAATATTCACCATACCGGTATCAAAGTACTTCGTAGCCAATTCGATAGCTTTGTCTTCATCTTTAGTGAAGATACCGCCACCAAGACCATAACGGCTATCGTTTGCAATACGCATAGCATCGTCTGTATCTTTTGCACGAATTAGCGCAACTGCTGGGCCAAATAGCTCGTCATCATAGGCAGGCTGACCTGGCTCTACATTCTCTAGAATAGTTGGTGGGAAAAAGTTACCTGTTGAACCTTCAGGAACTTGACCACAAACAGTTTTCTTAGCACCTTTGTCGACACTTTCTTTCACTTGTTTCTCGATTGTCTCGACTTGCTGCTTCATTGATAAGGGACCAAGATCAGTTGAGTTATCCATTGGATCGCCTATTTTGTATGATTCAAACTCTTTAATCAGCTTCTCACGGAACTCATCATAAACGCTGTCGACAACCACAAAGCGTTTAGCGGCCACACAGGTCTCACCATTGTTATATAAACGTGCATAAGCACACGTCTTAACAGTAAGATCTAAATCAGCATCATCTAATACGATGAACGCGTCATTTGAACCAAGCTCCATCACTGTCTTCTTCAGTACTTTAGCTGCTTGCTGAGCAACAATTTTACCTGCACCATCACTACCCGTTAAAGTAACGCCGCGTACTTTGTCATTATTGATGATTTTCTCTGACTGATCATGGTTAATGATTAGTGCGCGGAATAGTGCGTTAGGTAAGTCAGAGTCATGCAAGATTTTTTCAATAACTTGACCTGATTCTGTCACGTTTGACGCATGCTTTAACAAAATAGCATTACCTGCCATTAAGTTGGCAATGGTGTAGCGGAATACTTGGTATGCAGGATAGTTCCAAGGCTGAATACCATAAATGATACCGATAGGCTGATAAGTAACGATACCCTTATCCATACCTTCTACTTCACGGATATCATCCGCTAAGTGATCAGGACCTGTTTGAGCCGTAAAGTCACAAATACCTTTACAAATATCTACTTCTTGCAAGCTTTGTTGATAAGTTTTACCACGTTCTCTGGTCATCACTTCAGCAAGCTCTTCTTTGTGCTTCATTAGTGACTCACCAATAGAATTAATCACTTTTGCACGCTCATCTAATGATTTCAACCGCCAATCTAAAAACGCTTCATGACATTCATTAATAATCTGATCAACTTCGTCCTGAGGCATATAATCATAAGATTTGATGTCTTCATTGGTATATGGGTTTACTGTTGTAATATCTGCCATGATTATTATCCTTATTTTTAACGTATTTAATTGAGAAGGTAGCTACAGACAAGGTAGCCATAAACTGATGACGCTATTTTTATTGGCATCAATAGAAGGTAAATATAACGTCCCTCTAAATTACCATCGTGACTCTTGTTATTCTTATTATGATAATTCGACTATATATTTTTATGTGCAAACCTTGTTATTGATAACTATTTACTTACCTGTTACATTTATAAGAATAACAGCTAGGCTGATAATGTCATTTAATGAGCTGTAATCAACTGTAGGTAATGTATTAATTTCCCTAATTTATTTCGGGCTCTGTAAAGAGCTTAATCACAGCTAATATAATATAAGTATACAGAGCACGTTTTCAGTGCCTATTGGTGTCTATTAAGGCATATAATCTATTAGTGCCTATTAGGGCATATAATAAGTCACTAAAATAAATGGCTTATCATCGGAATCTCGTCTTCATTGATTTCTTCATCAGCGACCACCTGGCGCGCTACATGCATGATTAATTGACGTAGCCATCTGTGTGCTGGATGATGCTGTAACAATGGCGACCATGCCATCGTTAGCTCAAACTCTGGTATAAAGAACGGTGGCTCTTTTAAGACAATGCTGTCATTGGTCGCTTGCATACGTGCTACTCGAGTCGGCAAAGTGGCAATTAAATCCTTGTTCGCAGCGAGCATTGCTGGCATCTGATAATGACGGGTAAAGACACTAATTTGACGCTTTTGACCCAAACGTTGTAATGCTTGGTCAATAGACCCTAGACCGCCTGATTTATCCGGATTAACCCCAAAGCCTACACCCATACCGGTTTTGGATACCCAAACATGTTGTGCTTTTAGATAGTTCTTGAGGTTAAAACGGTGCGCATACGGGCTGTCTGCTGACAACAGACAGCTAAACGTATCACGCCATACCAATACTTGGTGAAAGCTTTGCGGAATCTCATTAAAGCGGTTGATTGCTAAGTCAACTCGCCCCTGCTCCATGTCACGGTAGGACACATCTGACGGGGTTAAGAAATCCAAAATAACGTTCGGGGCTTCAGAGCGCAGCGCTTTTACTAAGCGCGGAACCAAGGTTGCCTCAGCGTAATCTGAGGTCATAATACGGAACACTCGTGACGTGCTATAAGGACGAAACTCCGTACGTGGCTCAAGCAGCTGAGTAAGCTCCGCTAGGATTTCCCGTACTCTTGGTTGTAATTCTAATGCCCGCTCTGTTGGCGTCATACCCTCTGATGAGCGAACCAATAAAGGGTCATTAAACAGCTTACGCAATCGGCGTAAAATATTACTCATGGCTGGCTGGGTAATACCCAATTGCTCAGCGGCACGCGTGACATTCTTTTCACGCAATAAAACATCTAGATTAACCAGTAAGTTTAAATCGACCCGTTGTAAATTCATAAAGCTCTCTAATAATCTATATTTGTTTAATCCAATGAATAAGAATTAAGTGATTCGATAAAAGGTTTGACCAAGGGATTACTAGCAACCAGATAAATTTGATTGACATTCATTAAAGGTGTAAAGTCAAATCATAATTTATAATTTACGTCTTATTTAAGTGTCTATTTCTATGCCCTAAATGACCCTCTATCCGTTATTACCATTGTACTATAATTTAAATAAATACCCAAGATAACCGTCATAAACTAGATAAATTCTAGTAATGTAGTTATAGTGTTTACCAAGTTCTAAGGGCATAGTGATTTAATACTATTATTTAAATAATCTATATTTCCGTTAAACTTCGATATAAAGATTTACTTTAGAAACAAACATTTACAAGTTTTACAATCATATTCCGAGATTTGCTGATAATTTATTAGTATCAATCTCGTATTTGAAAGTGAGTTAAATAAAACGGTCTTATTTACTAGTTAAAATATAGCTAGTAGTAAGCAGTATTTATTTCACCTAATCCATCCCCAATCAGGAGACAATTGATGTCAACTTATAAATCAGCTATTGACCATATCCGTGAAATCAAAGCAAAGCATGGCAACTGGCAGAACATCAGCGAATCTGATGCTGCACGTATGATGGTTCAAAACCGTTTCAAAACTGGTCTTGATATCGCTAAATACACTGCTGCTATCATGCGTAAAGATATGGAAGAGTATGATGCAGACACCTCTAAGTACACTCAGTCTCTAGGTGCATGGCATGGTTTTGTTGCTCAACAAACAATGTATGCTAAGAAAAAATACTTTGGTACTACTTCAAAAACTTACATCTACCTATCAGGTTGGATGGTAGCGGCACTACGCTCTGAGCTAGGTCCTTTACCTGACCAATCAATGCACGAAAAAACAACTGTACCTGCTCTTATCGAAGAAATCTACACTTTCTTACGTCAAGCAGATGCTAAAGTATTAAATGACTACTTCCGCGAGCTTAACGCTGCTAAAGAAGCAGGTCAAGATACTTCAGAAATCGAAGCTAAAATCGAAAACTTTGATTCACATGTTGTGCCAATCATCGCTGACATCGACGCAGGTTTCGGTAACGAAGAAGCAACTTACTTGCTAACTAAAGCAATGATCGAGGCTGGTGCTTGTGCTATCCAAATCGAAAACCAAGTATCTGATGCAAAACAGTGTGGTCACCAAGCGGGTAAAGTAACGGTTCCTCATGAAGACTTCATCTCTAAGCTTAACGCTATCCGTTATGCATTCTTAGAGCTAGGCGTTGACGATGGTGTTATCGTTGCACGTACTGACTCTGAAGGCGCATCATTAACTCAGAAGATCCCAGTATCTGAAGAGCCAGGCGATCTTGCTTCTCAGTACATCGACTTCATTGACGTTGAAGAAATCGACATCGCTGATGCAAAAGAGAACGATGTATTATTGAAGCGTGACGGTAAATTAGTTCGCCCAGTTCGTCTAGCAAACGGTCTATATCAGTTCCGTGAAGGTACTAACATTGACCGTGTTGTACTTGACTGTGTTACAGCTCTTCAAAATGGTGCAGACTTACTATGGATTGAAACACCAACGCCAGACGTTGAACATATCAAAATGATGGTTGACCGTATTAAAGAGCAAGAGCCTAAAGCGAAGCTTGTATACAACAACAGCCCATCGTTCAACTGGACGCTTAACTTCCGTAAGCAAGTTATCGCTAAATGGGAAGAAGAAGGCAAAGACATCTCAGCATACGATAAGAACAACTTGATGAGTGCTGATTATGACGGTACTGAACTTGATGCTGCTGCTGACCAAGCTGCGAAGGACTTCCAGAAAGATGCGTCTCGTGAAGCCGGTGTATTCCATCACTTAATCACGCTACCTACTTACCACACAACTGCTCTTAGCGTTCATGAACTTGCTAAAGGCTACTTCGGTGAAGACGGTATGCTTGCTTATGCAGCTGGCGTACAACGTAAAGAGATCCGTGAAGGTATCGCTTGCGTTAAGCACCAAGCAATGGCTGGTTCAGACTTAGGTGATGATCACAAAGAGATTTTCTCTGGTGATAATGCACTTAAAGCTGGCGGCGAGAAAAACACAATGAACCAGTTCTAAGAACTCTTTATAAAAGACTCTTAGTTCTTCATTGAACAAAAAGTCGCTCTAACTTCGGTTAGAGCGACTTTTTTATGTTTAATATTATTAACTTTTAATGACTCTATATTCTAAAGTTAGAGAAGTCTAAAATGTTTATAAGACATCGAGTGTAAGTACGACAAGTGTAGGTTTAGCAAGGTTAACGTCGCAATCGTTTAGTAGTTGGCTGACTATA
Organism: Psychrobacter sp. CX16; assembly: GCF_057396245.1. NCBI lineage: Bacteria > Pseudomonadati > Pseudomonadota > Gammaproteobacteria > Moraxellales > Moraxellaceae > Psychrobacter > Psychrobacter sp. CX16. The sequence continues at coordinate 141,980 of NZ_JBXYJF010000003.1, read as the reverse complement.
AATAAGCTTAGCCCTCTATTGAAGATTTATAAGACTATAAGAGAAAACTTAGGACAAATGGTCAGTTCTAAAGATTAGAGCTATTGTGATGTATGATCATCAGAACCCTTATCATCCTTGTAAAACTTAATCATAGCCCTTCTAAACACGCGGTATAGGCCATAAGCAACTAATAATATCAGCCATAGCCACCACAGCATTATAATACCCAGCACCACCGATTTGATAATCTCCCAACCTGCCACGAACGACTGTTTAGCTTGTTGTGCAAAGGTCGGCTGATCAGCCTGAATGAGACTTTCAAGATTAGGGGTAATCTGTTTATAGACGCTGTTAGGCTGCGAGAAATTTAACTCCAAAACACTATATTTGACTTTATCAGCAATTGCCATGCGCTCAAGCTGTGCATATTGTTCACGCTGACGTGCAGAATAAGTGGCCGAAATAGCATCTACATTACCCGCCTGCTCTTTCTCATTATCGCTATTGAGTCGCTCTTTATTGAGCTCACTTGCCATCTCACCATTTAGCTCTGCCGATAGCTTCTCGCGATACAAGTCTAGCGTGACATCTTGAGCACTAAATTGCTGCTGATTTAAAAACTTCACCTGTTTTTGTACTTGACGTAAAAAGTCGCTGACCTTCGAGCTTGGCACACGCACAATCATATTGGCATGGAGCGCATAGGTAATCAGTGTAATGTCTTTATCACCTTGCACAAAAGTCTGTCTGTCTATTTGATTATTGGCAATGCTACTTTGAGCAACGTATCCGCCTTGTTGCATAGTCAAGGTTTCAATGGTATTCCTAGTTTTGACCACATCATCGACTTCAAAATCTGCAGAGGCTGAAATCATCAGCTGCTTGCCAGCAATTCGGATATCTGCCGCTTCACTGCCTAATTGTGCCTCAGTATCACTCCCTAAATTTTCTACCGATAGATTCTTTTCGTTTAATTGAGCAGCATCTAAAGAATCCCCACTAGAGCCTGCTTCCTGAGTGACTTCATAACTATCCTCTGATGCGTAATCCTCTTTTTCTGCTTGACTACACCCACTCAACAGGACAATGCTGGCAAGAACAACCGAGGTTAGTGCTGCTTTAGTGGCTTGCTTATAAAGAGACGGTGCAAAATACAGATTATTATGTTGATTACTATCAATAAGAGCATCTGAAGCTAAAGATTTATTATGAGTCATGGCAGAAATTTACAACCTATAAAGAGCAAAGAAGAGAGATTAATTATGATTTTCACACAATCAGCCTTTAATGATGTTTAAGCCTATCTTAAGATAGTATTAGCTTAGCGTATTGTCATTCCATTGGTAAGGCATTTTTTCATATTTAAGTTAATTACTCATTGAAATTAACTTAATAACAGTGCACTGTCATCAATATGTCATGTTAATTCGCTTGTTATTGTTAATCACTTATCCTAGGATATTGACTAATTGTATAGACCATTCATTTTACGGTCTATTTTAGTGTTTATAACGACAATAATCCCTTACGCCCCACTCTTTATTAAAGACTCAAGGATACGCCATGCAAGAGATAGAACTGAAATTTTTAGTGCCTGACTACAAAGTTGATGCCCTAATGCGTCAGGCAAAAATTAAATCATCGATTACCTCACAGCTAGCCGCTCATTACTTCGATACGCCAACCAATGCTCTTGCCAATTCAGGTATGGCATTACGTATCCGTAAAGAAGGCGATATTTGGGTGCAAACTTTAAAGTCGAATGGCGATGGTATGGCCTCTCGTGGCGAGCAAAATAACAAATTAGACGATGATCAAATTGCGACCGCCTTAGAGCAAGACAACCTATATCCTGATTTATCACTCTATGAGGATACGAAGACAGCCAAAGCCATTAATAAGCTGACTGCTAATAAAGAAGATGAAGAAGGTAATGCCTTAACCCGCCAATATGTGACTGATATTGAGCGCACCACCCGTCTTATCAAAAAAGACAGTAACGTCATTGAAGTAGCGTACGATGAAGGTAAAGTGGTCCATGGTGAAGATAGCCAAATCACTCAGCCGATTCATGAAATTGAGTTTGAATTGGTAGAGGGCGAGGTCAGCTATCTATTTGAAATCGCTAAGACTTGGTGTAAACGCTATCAGCTTTGCATATCGACTGTGACCAAAGCAGAGCGCGGCGGCTTATTACTAGAAGACAAAGAGTTTGCCGATGCCACCAAAGCAGACCTAAAACAATTATCTGTCAATGACAAGATGAGCCAGCCTCAATTTATTCGTGCTGTGGTACATAACTGCATGATTCAAATTCTACCTAATGCCAGCGCCATCGCTGCCGGTAGTCAAGATGGAACTCATGTGCATCAGTTACGTGTTGGCATTCGCCGCTTACGTACCGCATTGAAGTTCTTCGGCGATTTCTCATCAGAGATTAACCCAGAATGGATGCCTATCTTAAAGCAAACTTTTAGCTTATTAGGTGAGTTCCGAGATAGAGAACTGCTACAAACGAAGACTCAACCTATGCTCGAAGCGGTTGGGGCTCCCTTTGTGGATTGGTCAAGCGAACGTGAAAATTTAGCGGTGATGCCAATTGATGCCGTACGCGCCAATGATTTCCAGCTAACTTTGTTAGAGCTTATTGAATATACGATGAGCCGTGCAAAAGACGACAAAGTTAGCAATAAAACCTCTGCTAAAGAAGCCACTACGGTTATCTTGAAAAAACTATATAAGAAGATTAGTAAAGCTAGCAATCACTTTGCTGAATTAACCATAGATGAGCAGCATGATGTACGTAAACGTTTAAAGAGCTTACGTTATGTGTCTGAGTTTGTGCGCCCTATGTATAAAAAGAAGCAGACCAAATCCTTCTTAAAATACTTAGAGCCTGCCCAAGAAGTGTTGGGTGAATACAATGATAATATCGTTGGGCATATCTTCTATGCAGAAAAAGCGCAAAAAGACCCTAATGCTTGGTTTGCGGTTGGCTACTTTACCGCACAAGAGGCACATGCCAGTCAGGAATGTGCAGAATGCCTGAAAGAAGTCAGCGCTGCGCCTGTATTTTGGTAGTCAGTTAGCTCTAATCTAAAAAGCCACTTATTGTCCTTATAACAGAAGTTATTTCAACAAAAATGATAAGTGGCTTATAGACTATTCGGCAATAATATGAACAGGCGTGCCCTCTGCCACCTGTTCATATAACCAAATGATATCGCTGTTACGCATACGCACGCAGCCATGAGAGTACGGCGTACCCATTGGTTCTGTATCTGGCGTACCATGGATGTAAATATAACGCCGATAAGTATCACAACACCCCTGCTCGTTTGAGCCCAGATTAATGCCCGGCTCGCACCCTTTTAACCAAAGTATACGGCTTAATATCCAATCTCTGTCTGGGTTATCCTCTGCAAGCTTTTGACTATAGACCTCCCCTGTTGGCATTCGCCCAACAAATACACTGCCCTCAACCTCATTACCACCTATTTTATCTGCGATAATATGATGACCTAATGGTGTGCACCCTGTACCCTCCAAGCTACCAATGCCATTTTTGGCAGTAGACACACTAAAAGTGCGAATAAGATTATCCTGATTAAGACTAGATAACTCTAACCTAGAGCCGGTTAGCTCACGACTGGCTACTTGCTTATCCACTGCTTGTGATTGACAATTTAGTAACATAGATTGGGCTGAATCAATGACATAGAGAGATAACGTCTGATCAGCAATATTGACCACAATAAACTTATTCACTCGACTATCTAAAGATTGAGAGGATTGTTGCAACATGGACATAAATGAATCACCTTAGTTAACTATGGAATATATAAATCCTACTTATTACCAATAATATAGATGCATTAGGGTTGTATATAGAGTTAATCGCCCTTATGATATCTTCAAATCCTGCAAACTAGTAGACTTTATGACAGCTCTTTTACCAACTCGCGTGTCAATTTATGACTTTCTTTTTGAGGATACTCAGCCTATCGATGCTGTGGTAGCGGACTTTGGTAATATCTCCCTGCCACAAGCTAGAATCCTAATTGAAAATGGCATTCAAGCCATAACCAGTGCGCTCCTTGCTTATAATCAAGTAGAGGGACCTAATGCCGTAATCAAAAAATTACTGTGCCGCAGCCAGATAAAAGAGTTGCGCAAACATAATGCGTTCAACTCACAAACCATGAAGACGGCCATGCAGCACGGCCAAAGCATGTCTGAAACCTTATTTGTCACCACTGACATTCAAAAAGCTGTGTGTCAGCGTCTCGCTCAGTTGGCAAGCTTGCCGACCAATAAGGTTCGTCCTTTGCTTGGTGCACTGACCTTATTGTGCTTACGTGAATTGGCTATTTTAGTTGATTTTGCTCATTTAGATGCCAATGAGATAGACCAGTGGCTGCATCAGCAATCTCAGTTTTTAAGACTATCACGTGACCCTCAAAGCCGTGTTAATGACAATGAGTCCTGTAATAGTAGTATATACAAGGCACCTGACTTTGATATGCGGTGGCACGACTTAACACGCTGCAAGTTACCTGCAGTGAAAGTCCCTAGCGAGTCTGTACAAATGCCGCACTACGCCAAAGTTATCGGACGTGTGCCTAATAGTGATGTGATTGAGCCTAGCATGGTGGACAGCGATCAGCTAATTGTCGATAAGGCCAATAATAGTGACGTTCTTACTTTTTGTTCTATTGACGATGTGACCTTGCCTTATCAGCGCTGGTTACTACAGTTAGCCAAGATTTCAGATATTTATCTAAGCCGCAACCGTCTAAAAATTGCGCCTGAACCTGTTCAGCCGCCATCAAGACCATTGGTAAGCTTTGGGTTTATGGACAATAATCCTGAGACAAAAATAGCGCCTAAGTCTAAGACAAGTTCGACAACTATGAAACCAACAACCCAGCCTTTCTGGAAAAACCCAGTGCTTATCTTATTGGTTGTGGTCATCGGTACGCTGTCGTTAATGGCTGTGGGTAAATACCATTATAAGAAAGCTCAAAGTATTGAATCTCCTACACAATCGACCCAGATGGTAGCGACTTCTAATGCGACAGAGGCTAATGTGCATTAGGATAATTCTAACTACCCTTACTGTCAGGTAGTCTAGATGAATTAGACTATGATTTAGTATGGATTAGCCAATTAACATAGATTAAACAACTCAATATAAAAAAGCGCAAATCCTAGGATTTGCGCTTTTTTATACTTAAAGAGTTATATAGGCCGCACTTATAACTGATCGATGGCTATTTGAGTTAAGACTCGACCACGTGCTGTACGTAGCACGTAACCTTGTTGAATAAGATAAGGTTCAATCACATCCTCTAATGTCCCTCTATCCTCTGCCATAGCAGCAGCAATAGCCTCAACGCCTGCAGGTCCACCATCAAAACGGGCATGTAGCATCTCAAGATAACGACGGTCTAAATGATCAAGTCCTCGTCTATCGACTGCCAGCATATCTAGCGCACTGTCAGCAATATCACCAGTGACCTCACCATTTGACTTCACCTCAGCATAATCGCGCACTCGGCGAAGTAAACGGTTGGCAATACGCGGCGTACCACGTGAGCGTCTGGCAACCTCTACCGCGCCCTCGGGCGTCATAACCACATTCATCAATCGCGCTGAACGGGTAACAATGGTTGTCAAATCCTCAATATTATAAAACTCTAAGCGCTGAACGATACCAAAGCGGTCCCTCAAAGGAGAGGTTAATAGACCTGCTCGAGTAGTTGCAGCTACCAAAGTGAAGTTGGGCAAGTCAAGCTTAATAGAACGTGCTGCCGGACCTTCACCAATCATAATATCAAGCTGGAAATCTTCCATTGCTGGATAAAGTATCTCTTCAATCACTGGGCTTAGGCGATGTATCTCGTCAATAAAGAGCACATCCCCTTCTTCAAGATTAGTCAGCATGGCTGCCAAATCCCCAGCTCGCTCAAGTACAGGCCCCGAGGTTGAGCGAAGGTTACCACCCATCTCGCGTGCAATAATATTTGCGAGTGTGGTTTTACCCAAACCTGGTGGCCCAAAGATTAACGTATGGTCTAACGACTCATTACGTCGGCGTGCCGCTTCGATAAAAACTTCCATCTGTTCACGCACCACAGGCTGACCAATATACTCAGCCAAGGTGGATGGACGGATATTAGAATCTACCGTATCATCGACACGCTCTAACGGGTTGATCAGTCTATTTTCCATAATCTATATCAGTTAATCTCTGCTGAGCGTCATCAAAATAAAAGCCATATACAAATAAAATTTACGCTTAAGACCATTCTAATATCTCACAAAATGTGCGTCATCAGATTGATCTATAGCGTAAATCTTATCACTTAAGAGTATTGAAAGAGTCTTTAATTACTAAATTAACCTATCGAAAAATAAGTTCAGTTAACAGTTAAGCCAATAACCTCTCTAAACTAAGCAGCTGCATGGAAGTATTTTTTAAGAACTTCTAGACAACGTGTAATCTTCGCAGGTTGCTGCTCACGGTCTAATGTCACTGCATAAAGAATAAAGTGTGGTAATGAATATTCTGGAATAACCTCCACTAATTCACCTGCTTCTAATTCTTTTTGTACATCGAGCGACATCACACGAACCAAGCCATGACCTTCTTTAGCTAATCTAGTTGCTAAGAATACGTTGTTGGTCTGGATACGCGATGAAATCTTAACACGGTTTTTCTTACCGGTTTCAACATGAGAGAACTCTAGAGAATTAGGGTCCTTCATCAAATCGATACCGATTAACTGATGCTTCGCTAAGTCTCTAGGTTTGGTGATTTTTTCATACTGTCTTAGATAATGTGGAGACGCCACTAGCATCTGCTTCACTTCAGCAAGCGGATAAGTCGCTACTGAACTGTCTTTGATATTTGGGCTCATACGGATAGCAATATCCGCGCGCTCATCAATCATATCGATGTAATGGTTGTCTGCTAAGAAATAGATGCCTAAATCATCATGAGCTGCCATCCACGTCGATAGAGCTGGAAGAATATGATTAACACCTAGCTCAGGCGTAGTTGCGATACGCAAACTACCCGCAAGCTCGTCACGTAATTGGTTTACTTTAATACGGCCTTGGTCTGCTGCAGTTACAACATCTTTTGCCGCTTCGTAAAAGCTTGCCCCAGCTTCTGTTAAGCTTAACTTACGAGTCGATCTGTGCAATAGCACAACACCTAAATCTTTTTCAAGCGATCGAATCTGTTGACTCACCGCACTTGTAGTAATACCTAGTTGTCTGGCTGCGCCACTGAAAGAACCATGGCCCACAACACTGGCAAAGACTGCCATTCCTCTTAAATTGTCTAACATTATTCAACTACCTGACTGTTTATATAAGGTGCGTAGTATACCTCATTTAAACTGACAATTGTTGAGAAAGTGCAAACTTTTGTGCACTTTTGTTGTACTCTGAGTGTAAATATTAATCACACATATCTAAACAATACCACATTCTTATGTCAAGATTTCCTAAACTAAAAAAATATTGTTGTGTGGATACATCTATTTTGTATCTAATAGCTTAAGATTGGTAATCTGACCCTTAAATTGTTGCACTAATTTTTGCATTACTGGACTTTGTAAAATCAGCTTTTCTGCCGTAGTTTTGGCTTTTATTTCCCGAGATTTTTGCCGATTCTGTGGTAATAAGTCAGAACTTTCGGTATTGAGTGACTTATCAATGGCAATAGATACCTCAGCACCGAACTGCTCAGCCAGATAACTGGCCAAATGTCTAAAGATACCTTGCATGTTTTTGGTGTCGAAAGCGACTTTAAATTCGCTGCGTCCATTAATCTCACCGGTCATCAACCCTTGTCGGGCCATAGCAAGCTGGTCCTGCCCAAGCCACCCTGACGCACGTGCCGTCTGCAACCAGTAATCCCATTTATCTGGTGTCCACTCCCCTGTCAGCTCAACAGGCTGACATTTTAATAAGACTCTAGGATCATTGACTTCCAGATGAAGCGCTTGTTGACTGTCTTCTTCAGCCGCTACTTCTGCAATCGATGCAGTCTTCGTCTCTAGCTGTAAATCAAATGTGTCAGATGCACCTTGCTCATGCTCGGCAATAACAGAGGCTTCTTCAATTGAGGATTGCAGCCTAGAATCATTATCCGTCTGCTGCGGTGACTGTGGCGAATCTTCTGTCGTTTGCGCAGTAGCAGATTCTGGTGGCATTACCTGTGCTGGTGGCTGCAATAATTCAGACTCAGGCATCGGTACTGATTCAACTAAAGCCTGTGTTTGCTGATTATTATGATTAACAACAGCTTCAGAACCTTGCTTTTGATGTGATGCCTCTAAATTACTTGATAGCTCAAGATTTTGCTCAGGGGCTGGTTCATTTTCAAATGCTTTATTATCATTAATATCCACCGTGTTTATATTTTGTGGATTTATGCTATCAGCATCTAGATTCTCATTATTAATAGAAGGCTCAACTGCTGTATTTGAATCGGAATTATCGAGTGTTTCAGTATCTTGAGGTGCACTATCATATGTAGCCGGTGCATAATGAACCTGAGTAGGCTGTTGAGCTACTTGGCTTTGTGCCACAGGTACTTCATTCGTCGCTAATGGTCTGAACGCTAGTAGTCTTAACAGGCACATCTCTAAAGCTTGCAGCGGTGTGTTCGCCAGTTTAATCTGCTCACGGCCTTGTATCACAATCTGATAATACAGCTGCAATACATCTGGCGTGATAATACGCGCAAGCTCCCCTATTTGCTGCGCCTGTTTGTCATTTACATTTAGTGATACATTTGGTAGCAGCTGCTGCATGGCAATTTGATGTAGTAGTTCAGCCAGACCATCAAACATACTGCCAGCATCTACCAATTGCGAACGCATTTGTTCAATATGTGCAGAGACCGACTCGGTATTGCCTTGATAAATATCTAATAATAAACTGACCAAATCAGCACTATCGATAAGACCCAGCATATCATTAACGGTCTCATCGGTTAATCCACCTTGACCAAAAGCAATCGCTTGATCGGTCAACGACAAAGCATCACGCACTGATCCTTTAGCTGCATTAGCTAGTTGCCATAATGCCGGCTGCGTATAGTCCACACCTTCTTGAGTTAACAAATTCGCCAAATGCTCTGTGATGGCTTGCTGCGGCAAGGGGCGTAATACAAACTGCAAGCAGCGACTAATAATAGTAATCGGCAGCTTTTGAGGATCGGTCGTGGCTAATAAGAATTTAACGTGTTCTGGTGGCTCTTCTAACGTCTTTAGTAAGGCGTTAAAGCTGTGCGTCGATAACATGTGCACTTCATCAATTAGATAGACTTTGTATCGACCCTGCGTCGGCGCATAAGGCACATTATCAATCAGCTCTCGCGTGTCCTCTACTTTGGTTCGAGAAGCCGCATCAATTTCAATTAAATCAATAAAGCGGCCTTGATCAATGGCCACACAGCTATTACATACCCCGCACGGTGTGCTGGTAATCCCAGTTTCGCAGTTTAAGCACTTAGATAAAATACGCGCAATTGTGGTTTTACCGACACCACGGGTTCCGGTAAATAAATAAGCATGGTGCAATCGGTTATGGTCGATAGCATTAATGAGCGCCTTAGACACATGCGTTTGTCCAACTAGCTCATGAAAGTTTTTGGGGCGGTACTTTCGTGCTAAAACTTGATACTGCTGAGACATAATGGACAACCAAACCTATATAATTAACATGCAAATTTTAAATACGCGCAATTGCTTTGCGCTAATAATGACCGGCTATTAAGCGTTACCGGCCAGTGTTTGCGCCTGTTGATAATAGTGTCTTTCTACATCTGACATCTCTGAACCTGACTGATGGAAAATATCCATCTGTACCGTCACATTACCCTTGCCATCATGTTGCGACATATCAAAGCCTAAAATAAAGTACTCTGACATAGCAGGATCTTGTAACTGTGCATTGATGTCCATTAACATACTGCTGTAGTTTTGCTCAATGGCACTACGTGAATACTCTGCATCAGCATCAAGCCCGTACACAACGATCACATAGTGAATACCAAAGTCGTTATAAGAATGCTGATGACTTAAATAACCCTGACGGCACTCTTCATTTGAGCGTTTCTCATAAGCCACCATCTCCTCCATAATACTCATGCGCGTATACATGGATTCATTGACCAATAGCTTAACTTGATTAACCGGAATGGTATCTTCCGCTTGATGACGACGCTTGGTTGCGCCATTTAAAAGCTTCTGGAACATAGACGCATAACGCTGTAAATCTTGTACTATCTTGGCTTTACTTGCTAACGCTGCCTCACCTTGTGACTCAGGGTGAGTCAGATTTATCAAACGAGTTTCTACTTTGGCCAATAAGCCAATCTCCACGAGCTTCTCTTGAACCGCTACTGCCCGTGCAAAGAACTCAGGACTACCCAAGAACTCATTTGCCAGTTCAAGCTCGCTATTGAAATCTTGGTAATCTACCAACTTAGGCAAGTGATAATCGAAGAAACTGAGGATATCGCTTGGGGTTTGCATCAGATTAACAATCTGATAGAAGCTATTTAAGCTAAATAGCTGTAACACCTTGCTTTGATCATCCAAATCAAGCACACAATCTTCTTGGAAGAATACGCTGCCATATTCGTGCTCAATCTGAAAACTTTGATCACCGGTGTGTACATGTAGTGAGGTCAGACCTAAATAATGCACTTTATCTAATTCATCCTCGGCTTCTACATCTAACAGCGCTAAGCGGTCGCGAATTTGTTGGAAACGCTTGGTAATATGAGTCGCTGCTTTTTGCTTAAGCTTAGCAAGCTCTTTTTTAGGTAGCTCTTTGCTATCCACAAATAAGTCTTCTTGTTGCACCAAGACATACAAACGTTGAGCTCCAATATTAAAGGCATAATCAAACAGACCGGCACCAACAAAGTCATCTTGCATCTGCATATAGACTGAGAAAAAGGTGCGGTGAAACATACCCGTCCAATCAAATTCCACTGACTTTTTTGGTGCCACTTTAGGCTGAGGTTTCGCCTCAGGCTTTGGCTTACTACCGCCTTCAGACAGTGGGCTAATCAATGGTCGTGTACTTGAGGGTTTGGCACTAGAGGCTGCTGTGCTATCAGAGTTGTTTGTGCTTTTTTGGGTCTTCACTGTGACCGTCTCTTGAGTATCTGCTGCTTGTACCTGGACTTGGTCATTTGCTTCAGCAGGCGCATCTGTTTCTGAGGCAGCATAATGCTTAGTGCCTTTATTTAGAGAAACACTTTTTATCTTTTGGGCAGAGTAATTTGCCATAACATCCCTTTACTTAATTATGAACATGAGATAGATAGTTAACGATTATTACTATACCGTTTTTTTGGTAGCGTTGCACTGATGTCAATGCGTTTATTGCATTCTTTAATTAAGCCTGTTATCAAAATAATGCGAATTGACTTAACCAATCAGCGATTGGTAACTTTTATCTGAACTAAAAAATATAGGACTGCATACGAGAAGCAGTCCTATACTGTTAATTAACCAAAACCACCATTAGAATTTTAATAATAAATCATTAAAACTCAAAGCAGATTATGCAGGTATTACTGGTTTTTCATACGCATGTGCGGGAATAAAATCACATCGCGAATGCTGGCAGCATCAGTAAACAGCATCACTAAACGGTCGATACCAATACCCTCACCCGCTGTTGGCGGTAGGCCATACGATAAGGCTTCGATATAGTCTGCATCAAAATGCATTGCTTCATCATCACCAGCGTCTTTTTCAGCCACTTGGTTCTGGAAACGCTCTGCTTGGTCCGCTGGGTCATTAAGCTCACTAAAACCGTTAGCAATTTCACGGCCACCGATGAATAGTTCAAAGCGATCAGTAATTTCTGGATTCTCATCGTTACGGCGAGCCAGTGGTGAGGTTTCCGCTGGGTACTCGGTAATAAAGGTTGGCTGACGCAGTTTATGCTCAGCGGTTTCTTCGAAGATAATGGTTTGCAGTTTACCGATACCAAAGCCTTCTTTAACCTGCTGCTTTAAGACGTTTTGCGCATAATTAGCTAAGTAGTCTCTGTCGTCTACTTTGCTAATATCAAAGTCATCAGCATATTTTGCAATCGCATCTTTCATGCTTAAACGCTCAAACGGTGCTTTTAAGCTGATACTCTCACCTTGATAGGTCAGCTCAGTGCTGCCTAGAATCTCATTTGCTAACTCATTGAATAGAAGCTCAGTCAAATCCATCAAGTCCTTATAATCAGCATAGGCTTGATAGAACTCAATCATGGTAAATTCAGGGTTGTGACGGGTTGAAACGCCTTCGTTACGGAAGCTGCGGTTAATTTCAAACACACGCTCAAAGCCGCCTACTACCAAGCGTTTTAGATAAAGCTCTGGGGCAATACGTAAATAAAGCGGCATATCTAATGCGTTATGGTGCGTGATAAACGGACGTGCCACTGCACCACCTGGAATTGGATGCATCATTGGCGTCTCTACTTCCATAAAGCGCTCGTTTAGCATGAATTTACGGATACCACTAACCACTTGACTGCGAATCATAAAGGTATCGCGGCTTGATTCATTGGTCATTAAATCTAGATGGCGATTACGATAACGCGCTTCGGTATCTGCTAGGCCATGGAATTTGTTAGGCATTGGGCGCAGTGATTTGGTCAGTAAAGTAATTTCTTCGATATGAACGTACAAATCACCTTTACCTGAGCGGCCAATGAAACCTGAAACACCGACGATGTCACCTAAATCCAGTGACTTAATCAGTGCTTTTGTATCGTCCGTTAACTCTTTACGGGCAACATATAACTGAATACGGCCCGTCATATCTTGGATAACCATAAATGAGCCACGGTTCAACATTACACGGCCCGCAACATTGACTTGAGTTTTATCACCGTTGGCTGCTTTTTCTTCAATCTCTTGCTTACTAATGCCTTCAAATTGCTTCTGCAAATCATCTGCATAATCGGTACGTTTAAACTTATTAGGATAAGCTACCTTGCCAGAAGCTGTGATTTCATCAAGCTTAGACTGACGCTGAGCGATAAGTTCATTGGCATCTTGGTTGTGATCTTGCTCATTATTTGCAGATTGCTTAGACATTATGTATTCCAAATTTATCTAAAGAGTGAGTTTCAGTCATTCAAAAATGACAGGTTATTATTTATAAAGTCATTTGAAAAGGGTATCAAGCTATGGGGGTTAAATAGTAGAAACTATTAACTGTCACCGCCGCCCACACTCGCCATTAAGTCAGCTTGGTGCTCACGGGTTAGCGCATCTAATAGCTCATCTAAATCACCTTCCATAATGGCATCTAACTTATATAAGGTTAAGTTAATACGATGATCAGTCATGCGCCCTTGCGGGAAGTTATAAGTACGAATACGCTCACTGCGGTCACCACTACCTACCAAGTCACGACGTAATGCATCCGCAGTGTCTACTTGCTCTTGCACCTTGGCTTGCTGGATACGTGCAATTAGCATTTGCATCGCTTTGGCACGGTTTTTGTGTTGGCTTCGCTCTTGCTGACATTCAGCGACTACGCCCGTTGGGATGTGGGTCAAACGTACTGCAGAGTCGGTGGTGTTAACATGCTGACCACCGGCGCCACTTGAGCGGAAAGTATCCATACGGATATCAGCTGGGTTTAAATCAACGGTATCATCAATTTTAACTTCTGGCATGACAGCAACCGTACAGGCTGAGGTATGCACGCGGCCTTGGCTTTCGGTATCTGGTACACGCTGTACACGGTGTGCGCCTGACTCAAACTTTAAGCGGCCGTAAACATCATTACCAGAGACACGGCTAATGATTTCTTTATAACCGCCATGCTCGCCCTCGTTAGCTGACAAAACTTCAATCGTCCAGCCTTGCGCTGATGCATAACGCTCATACATACGGAATAAATCGCCTGAGAAAATCGCCGCTTCATCACCGCCAGTACCGGCACGAATCTCTAAGAAGGCAGGTACTTTGTCATTCGGATCTTTTGGCAACATCATGACGTTCAGCTCTTCTTCCATCGCTTCGATGTCTGTTGTCGCTGTGTCAATCTCGTCCTGCATCATGGCCTTCATATCAGGATCCGATGCCTCTTTTAGCATCTCTTCAGCATCTTTTTTATCTTTTTCTGCCTGACTGTAGCGCTGCCACAAGGCTGTGATTTCAGATAAATCGCTGTGCTCCATTGAGAGCTCACGGAATTTGTTATTGTCACTGATAACATCAGGGTCAGATAATAAGGCAGTCACTTCTTCGAAGCGATCTACCATTTGATCTAGGCGTTCTCTTAACGAGTCTTTCATAAGTCATCTTTTATTTAGTGATGTGTTGTTTGGGGACACGTCATTCACGTATTGGGGTTAACTTTATCAACCCAATTTTATTCATATTGCCCTTTAATGAGGGCGATAGCATTATTCTACAAGCGTCAATCACACCGTCTAATTGAGCACTGGTCAATAATTAGCAGCCAAAGACACTGAAATTATCAAAGCTTTATGATGCGCAAGCCAGCATTAGCGTCTGTTATTTAATACAATAATAATGTGTGTGAAAACAAAGTCGGTAATTATACCAAATTTTGCATAAAATACCGACATTCCTGTTAACTGGCACTAAATTATATGCAAACGGTTATCTAAGTCGGCATATTCTGTCATAGTGACAAAGCCATCAGAGAACCGCCTGTATTAATATCGTCTACTATACTTTTCGAAGCAGCACAGAACCAATTGAATAACCGGCACCAAACGAGCACATCACACCTAAATCGCCTGATTGTAATTGGTCTTTATAACGGTGGAAGACAATCACTGGGCTTGCTGAACTGGTATTACCAAATTCATCGATAACCGTTGGTGTGATTGAAGAGTCGGCCTGCTTGCCAACCACACTACGCAAAATAAGGTTAATCATATTAATGTTAGCTTGATGCAGCCACATCATTTTGACCTCATCTGAGCCAAGATTGTTTTCTTCTAGATGCTCACTGATAATCTCAGAGACTTTCGGGCACACTTCACGGAATACCTTACGTCCATTTTGCAAAAACAGCTTATCGGTAACCGGTTCTTTTAGGTCATAATACAGCTCTGCTTCTGCTGCTAAATATTCGCTCTTATCTAAAAATCCGTATTCGTTTTTGATATTGGTTGAGAATTGAGTAAATAGCTTACTGTCAATAATCTCATAGCCTTTAGGTGTCTCAGAGGCTTCAATAATAGATGCTGTCGCTACATCACCAAAGATAAAGTGGCTATCACGATTGCGCCAGTTAAGATGCGCGGTGGTAATCTCTACGTTGACTACCGCAATTTTGCTACCAAGGCCTGCTTTGATAGAGCCGACCGCTTGTGCGATACCAAAGGTTGCCGCACTACAGGCCACATTCATGTCATAGGCAAAGCCGCCGACCATACCAATAGCGTCTTGAATCTCAATTGATAACGCAGGATACGCACGTGGCAAGTTAGAACACGCCACAATCACCCCATCCAAATCTGCACCGCTTAATCCGGCTTCATCAAGTGCTTGTTGCAGGGCATCAACACCCATCTCAGCCATCACAGATAGCTCTTCGCCCAAAACGCGAGCAGGTATCACGGGTGCCATGATTTCTGGGTCTAAAATACCTTTTTTGTCCATTACATAGCGTGATTTAATGCCAGAAACCTTTTCGATAAACTCGCTTGATGATTTCTCTAAGGCAATACGCTCACCACTGGCAATCTCATCAGCATACTTACTATTATAATTATCTACGTACTGGTTAAACGACTCAACAAGCTCATCATTACTGATGCTGTATGGCGGAATATATAATCCTGTCCCTGTAATATAAGTTTTCATACTGCTTCCTATTTTCTTAGCGCGTTAATGTTTAGCGTATTGAATAGACATGGCGGATATCTCAGCATAATCGATTAGGAACACCCTAAACTCAGTACATAAATATGCTACATTGCCTATTTGTTTGTCTATGAACTCAAGCATAATATTATGCCTGTTTTGCAGCTGTATTCCTAATCCTGTGTGTTTTAAATTCTTAATGACGCCTTACGCATTTTATCAAAGGACATCCTCTTACTACCTATGACCGATTCTAACACGCCTCAAAACAGCCTAATTGACCCCAAGATATTGGCGAATCAAAGTCTTAAGCAGTTAACCTTACCTTCGGTATTTAAGGTGCTTATTTTGGGTGCTGAGAGTACAGGTAAGACTACTTTATGCAAAGATTTGGCCGCGCATTTTGATACCACTTGGGCAGGTGAATATATGCGCCCCTATTTGCAGCAAAAATGGGATGACACTCAGACTTCTTGTGAATGGCAGGACTTAATGCCGATAGCATATGGCCAAGTGGCTCATGAAAACACTCAAACCGAGCGCGCCAATCGCTACCTGTTTTGCGACACGTCATTGTTTGAAATCATGGTGTATTCGTATTGGTATTACAATACCTGCCCTGAGCCGCTTGAGACAGCGGCGCTCACCCATCATTATGATTTAATTTTGCTCACTGAGGTTGATGTGCCCTGGGAGCCTGATGATTTGCGTGATGCACCGCACCAGCGTCATGAAATTAGCCAAACGTTTGCTGATATACTCATCAAATACAATAAACCGTTTAGGCGTATCGGTGGTAATCGTCAACAGCGGGTACAACAAGTGGCTCAGTGGCTTCACGAGCTCAACCCTTAAAACCACTACGAGCCTTTGAAGACATTGTTAATCGTTCTATAAAACATAAACCAGTTCTCATATCGATTACTTGCTTACCTCTTTACGGACTATAAAACTAAACTATGATATTTAACGAGTCATAGCTATCCACATCAATTTGCTCTAAAACATAATCGATGTCTTTATCACCGCGACCTGACAGATTCACTAAAATGCTCTGGTCCGGAGTCATAGTCTTAGCCGCTTTCATTGCATAAGCCACTGCATGTGACGACTCTAGTGCAGGAATAATCCCTTCTAGGCGAGACAGCGCCATAAATGCATCCAAACATTCCTTGTCGGTAACCGCTTCATAAGTCGCTAGATTTGCATCTTTTAAAAATGAATGCTGCGGACCAACGCCAGGATAATCTAGTCCTGATGCAATCGAATTCACGGGAGCCGGCTCACCATTTTCATCAAGTAGTACGTAGCATTTGAAGCCTTGTATCTCGCCTTTAACCCCTTTACTCATCGTAGCCGCATGATTTGGGGTATCTAGTCCCTCACCGGCTGGCTCGACACCTACTTTCTCGACCCCGTCATCATCCATAAAGCCGCTAAACATGCCCATCGCATTTGAGCCACCGCCCACGCAAGCCACCACTTTGTTAGGTAAATAACCAGTAGCACTTAAAAACTGCTCGCGCGCTTCGTGACCAATCACCGATTGAAAGTAGCTGACCATTTCAGGATAGGGCGCCGGACCCACAACAGAACCAATCGCAAACATACTGTTTTCGATATCCGCTAAATAGGCTTCAAAGGCACTATCGACTGCTTCTTTTAGCGTGCCGGCTCCACGTGATACCGGTACCAATTTTGCGCCTAAGATTTTCATACGGCTGACATTGGGATGCTCTTTTTTGATATCGACCACCCCCATATGAATTTCACACTCTACGCCCATTAGCGCTGCGGCGGTTGCCAATGCAACGCCATGTTGACCCGCTCCCGTTTCAGCGATGACTTTGGTTTTGCCCAGTTTTTTGGCCAGTAATACTTCACCTAAGCAGTGATTAATTTTATGGGCGCCGGTATGATTTAAATCTTCACGCTTTAGATATATCTGCGCGCCGCCACAATGCTCTGACAAACGCTTGGCGTGATAGACAGGGCTTGGACGTCCAACATACGTCTCGCGTAAACGCTTCATTTCGGTAATAAAGTCATCGTTTTTAATGATTTCGCGAAAGCCCACCTCTAACTCATCGAGGGCTTTGGCTAATTCTGGATGACCTATTTTGCCGCCGAACTCACCATATAAGCCCTGCTCGTTTGGCATGGTTGATTGATGCAGACCGTAGCCTGACCCTGCTATTTCATCTTGATGTCTTGCTGTCGTCATAATTCCACCCTTTTATTCATTTGGCCTTACGTCACTTTGTGTAAGAGTGCTGCTCATTTGGATGCTATTTTAACTATACGTTGTTTTAAAAATAAGTTGTTTTTATGTTCTAGTACAATGATACATATCTTAGAATAAGTCATTTGGTAGGTCAAGCGTTTTAATTTTCCAACGCATCGATTAACCTTAATTACTTTAGCTACCTTTATTAATTTAGCTAATGGGTACATTTACTGAACTAATATAAATTTGATACTCTAAAAGGGTATCGCTACGCATAAAACGTCTGCCCTATTAATACAACAAAACAACATTTAGCCACATTAGCTTCGCCATACTATTGACTTAAGTTTTTTAAACTGAAGGCTAATTCGGTAAATTATTCACCTTGAATATGACTTAAAATCCATATCGAATCGTTCAATAAAATAAGAACACGTTAAGTAAAAAAGGATATTAACTATTATGACAAACTCTATAAAAAGCTATGTTGATGACTATCAAATCAATGAGCTATCTGATGTGACTAACCTATTTGATTTTGATGTGTTGGCAAAAAAGCACATGTCAGATAATGCCTTTGCTTATGTCTCAACAGGCGCAGGCGAAGAGTTAACTTTCCATGGCAATCATAATGCGTTTGAGCGTATCAAGCTTAACCCAAAGGTCTTAAATGATGCGCATGAACTGGATACCAGTGTGACCTTATTTGGGGACAAAATGGATTACCCTATTATGGTCGACCCTTTTGCCTTTCAAAAACTAATGCATCCAGAAGGTGAGATTGCAACGGTAAGAGGCGCTGGCAAAGCCAATACAGCCTGTGCGATTAGCTCCTTTACCACCACATCGCTTGAAGAGATTCAAAAAGCAGCTACCACGCCTATTTGGTTTCAGTTGTATATTCAAGACGACTTAGACTTTGCCAAAAAGGTGCTTAAACAGGCCGAAGACTATGGCTGCCGTGCAGTTTGTATTACCCTAGACTCGGTCGCTGATGCCGTACGTAATAATGAGAAAAAGGCAGGTGGGTTCTCGTTACCAAAAGATTTAACTACTCCATATAAGATTGGCAGACCTGTGCCAGTGACTTGGAAAGTAGTAGCCGATATGATCGAATTTACTAAACTACCAGTTTTAATCAAAGGCGTGGTCAGTGCTGAGGATGCGCAGCGTGCAATAGATATCGGTGCAAAAGGCATTATCGTCTCTAACCATGGCGGCCGTAAGTTAGATGGTGCACCGCCTACGATTGAAGCTCTACCACGTGTGGTCAAACAAGTTGATGGTCGTATACCTGTGCTTATAGACGGCGGAATCAGACGCGGTACCGATGTGTTAAAAGCCATTGCTTTAGGCGCTGATGCGGTACTACTTGGTAAACCAATCGCTCAGGCATTGGGCGCCGCCGGTGCTGAAGGTGTCACCAAAGCCTTAAACATACTACAAACAGAGTTTGAATCTGCTATGAAACTGACCGGTCGCGATACCCTTGCCAGCATCGATCCTTCTGTTCTTTGGAAAGAGCCAACAGACAGTGACTTTCATACACTGTAGGTTTTTATACAAAATAGCCTTGTTTATATAAAACCCCTAATATGAACGGAACCCCCTACGTTATGTCAAACTTGCGGAGTTCAGTTCATAATAGGGGCTTTTTTATGTATTATCGAAAATCAACTACTTAATCGGTATTTCAGCATTCATGTGAAATATAGCGATTGGGCGACTTTTGCCAATGACAAATCGCCGCTTCCACCTGCTGATACCCCACATCCAGATAATCTGCTAATCCAATAGCATGATTGTCTAACTGGATATTATTTAGCATACCGAACAATAATTTAGCACCCCGTTTTGGTCCACTGGCTTCAGCGATATAACAGCTATCAGGTTCAACATCTGCCAATCCCAATTTGCCAAGTAAACATAGATACTCAAAGGTTGATAATCGTCCGAAGCGATAGATATTTTGGCGGATAATTGAATACAAGGTTTGAAAGTAAGCTTGCTTATCCATATCATTTTTACTTGGATTAAATAAAGCCCTATGCCCGCCCTGCTCATTTATAAAACTAATATAGCTACTAAATACCGCTGGTAACTGAGCTAACGACTCGTAAGCCCTATGATGACCAAATTTTGGTTTTGGGTGGTGCATGGCTAGTGCCTCCGAAACGGCTTGCAAGCACTCACCTACTAATGACACCTGCTCAGTTATAAATTGCCATGTCAGCTTTGATGCAGTTAGCCCGATACCACCATAAAGTAAGCGCATAAACGCCCAATTGGTTTCTGCACTGTCATTGGTATAAATTAGTAAGAAACTTAGCCAACAGGCCTCGTCATAGTCGCTATCTTTTAACAAGATAATCGCTTTAATAGGGTTAAAGTCGATTGATTGTGGGTCACAACAGGTTTGCGGCAGTTGCTGATTAAATAAAGCCTCAATCTGCTGTTCTTGTTTAATGCTGTCTAATAGCTGTAAGGCCAGTATTTCATAACTAATAGCTGGCAGTGTGTCCGCCAAATGGTGCGTACGCAAATACTGGCGGATATCATCAGCAAGCTGAATTGAAAGGTCAGGTGGGTGCATAGGCTTAATTTAAATTTAATCCGTATTGACGTGTCATTAATACGTTCTTCCAATGGTTTTCACGCTGTATTATTTCATCTTGGCTAGCATGAGTGTCTGCAATCTCTAAAATAGCATAGCTCAAACTATCTTGCCCTTGCAGTGACACCAGCTTTTTAAGTTCAACATTACCCCCATGACCATTTGCTACGTAATCAACCCAACGTTGCCAAATCCCCCCTTCACCAGTTGCACTGCCAACATATAACTTGCCAGTATTACTATCTGCTATTAAATATACACCTGCAACACTTGATAATGCTGACTTCTATGAAGGTAGTGCAAGATTAACTATCATCTTTAACTCGTTAAAACTTAGATGGACAGCTTTGAACCCTGGAAACTCGCCAATTGTCCGCCTCTCTTTAGTGATGTGATCTACAACTAAACTTTTAGCCCAATTTTCACTATTCAAGTAAGACTGCCGGCCAGGCCTGACAAAAGACACAACCAGCCGACCATTGAGCTCATGACATCTCATATTTTCAGTTAAGATGTATTTATAAAGAGGTGGGTCTAACTCATCATGATATTCTGGATTGCCTGATGATACATATACACCTGCAAACAGCCATGTATTGACATTATTAAGGTTTATCAGAGAGACAACATATTTTCTAGGAAAATTTTTTCTTGTCTGCCAGCATTGCCACTCTTCAAACTGACCTTGTTAATAAACTTCTAATGGATCTTCTTCACCATTCCAACCTGCCAAATGGAGTTTGGCGTTTCCTGGTGTAATATCTGGATTTAGGATGTTTAAAATATCGAAAAGCTTCATTGTTGTCCTTGTAGCAGAGTATAGTCAAAGAAGTTGGTGATGCGAGTATGTTAACCACATAAAATGTACCCTGCCCCTATTAGCCCCTAATAGGATACGAGACCCCACATTCTATAAGCAACATATATGGACATCGCTGGGTGTCGTTACCTCCACCTCAGCCTACAAACCATATCCTGCAAGGGTTTACGTTCTTTTATGTTTGCACGATTTGTAGGTTGGTGTCGAGGTGCGAGATTCAACATTTGACGGAAGAAACGTGTTTTACTTATGCATTGAATGTGGCCGTGGAATGCGGTTTAGCCTCGATTGAAGCGGATATACTGGCTGGCAGGACGCGATGCAGACGGTTGCGCTGCGCTGGCTCACGAAGTAAGAGACAGCACAGCGCTTAGCGACTGCTGCGTCATGACGGACAGATAGTAGCGAAAAGCGAGATCAGCTCCAAAGAAATCAGCTTGTAATGTGTTTGTTGAATCATCGGCTAGAACGATTACTTACGCGCATTCACCTTCGCCCACATCCGCTCAAGACGCTTCTGTGATACCGCTTGACGGGTCTTCATCGGCTGCGCAAACAGCTGAATACGAAACTCTTCAACCAGCCAACGATACTCACTGATGCTTTCGTCATCTGCTCGACCACCGAGACGCTCCATGTGCACATCTAACTCATACACTGCATCCAAATCACCTTCTAGGTTATGTTCAAGGCGCTCAATGCGAATCTCTAATGCCTCTAAATAACGCGGATATTGCTGCCAATGCTCATAATCCATGCGGTACACAAAGTCAGACAAATGTAAGTCATCAAGCTGATCTTCTATATCATCAATCGACTCGCCAAAGATTTCACGGTCCAGCATTAACAAGCTACGGCGAATACGCTGCCAACGTGCATACACATCTCGTAGCAGTTTAAGCACCGTTTGCCCTTCTAATAAAAACTGTGCCAATACCGCTTTAGATGTCTTCTCAAAGTCTGTTTCATCCAGTGGTAATTGCGCGGCAAGCTTTTGTGCAACCTCATCAGCATTATCTGGTAGCAGCTCGTCATGATCTTTAAATCGTGGCGCGTGTGCTTCCATTGCGGAATCTAACGTGGCATCGATAACAATGGTTTTTAACTTCTCCATATCGCCTAAAGGTGCGAAGGCAAGCTTAAAGGTTTTATCAATCTGACTGGTCAGCTGTTTTTGTTTTGCGCCTAATTGCAATCTGATGAGCGTTAATACCCCTTTGCGATGCGCTTTTAGTGCAGCGGTCACATCAGTAAACTGATGCGTGGTCACCGCTTCGCCGGCTTCGTCCGCGACTAGGGCAGAAAACTCTTTCATCACCACGCCAGCGCTATGACGATTTTTGCTGAATTTAAAATGCTCAGGAAAATCAGTATGCACGCCTTGACTGTCCGCACTAGAGCTGACTGATTGGCTAGTCTCACTAGCATGACGCTGTTGTAAGGCCTTTAAATCACGTCCCTTTTCAATGACTCGTTTTTTGTCATCAACCACGCAAATTTGTGGCTGCAAATAGCGGTCAATAGAAGACGGATTAAAATCATTTGGCGTCACCCCAAGCACACCGCGACGTTGCAGCGCTTGGCATAACTGATTGAGCAGACCCACTTGATGGTTTTTTTCTAACTCATCATAAAGACTCTCAGCCGTATCTGGAATCGGTACAATTTTGCGGCGAATGTCTTTTGGCAAAGACTTTAACAATTGCAGTACCAACTCATAGCGCCAACCAGGCACCCCCCACAGTAGCTCAACAGCATCAAGCTGAGGGAGTGCGGCTAGTGGCACACGAATGGTGACCCCGTCATCTTCAGACGCCGGATCAAAGACATATTTTAAAGGCAGTTTTAAGTCGCCTAGTTGCCAAATTTCAGGAAATTCACCCGTAGTTGGCGCTGTTTCTTTGAGCACATCTTCATCGGTAAAGAACAAGAATCTAGGATCTTCTTTTTCGATCTCAGCACGCCAATCTTCAAACGCTTTGCGACTGGCAATATGCTCAGGCACTTTACGCTCATAAAACTGATATAAATCTTCTTCATCAACCAGCAAATCACGGCGGCGCAGCTTGTCTTCGATACGCTCAACATCCGCGATTTTATCCAAGTTATGCTGCAAAAATGGCGCTTGACGACCTAGATTACCAGTCACTAAACCATCACGGATAAAAATTTCACGGGATTCTTCTAGGTTTATCTGCTCATAGTTAGTCAGCTGCTTGGCGACCACAATAAGCCCAAACAAGCTAATCTGTGCATAGGCCCTTACTCGGCCAGTCTTTTTCGACCAATGCGGCTCGAAGTAATGATATTTAAGCAAATTGCCTGCTGCAGAGATAATCCACTCGGGCTCAATTTTAGCCACAGTACGCATAAACACTTGCGAGGTTTCGACAATCTCAAATGCCATCACCCAAGGTGGCACTTGCTTAAATACAGTACTTGCTGGGAAAATTTTGGCTTTTTGTTGTTGCGCCGCTAGATACTCACCTCGCTGATCGGTTTTGTGTGCAATGACAGACAGCAAGCCAGTTAATAACGCTCGATGTAAATTAGCGTATTTTACTGCACGCACTTCCTCATCAATCTCATCATTTTCGCCAGAGACTAGATTGTCGGCAATATTTTTGGCAACTTTAATATTTTGCTTAAGCGCAGGCGTATTTTTCGAGCCTTTTTTACCAGCTTTAGTATTAGAGTGTTTGGCATTCGCCTGTTCGATTGCTAGTGGTTTGTTTTGCTTTTGAGTGCCAGAATCACTGAGCAGTTTTAAATCCACGACCATCTGTTCAAGCTGACGATAGGTCTTCTCCCACTCACGCAGACGCGGAAAGCTCAAATAATGCTTTTTGGCGAATGCTTTACGTTGACTGTTGGTTAGCTTGTTACTACCGCCCTCATACAGTGCTTTCCATAGGCTTAAATAGAAAAGAAAGTCTGAGTCTTCTTGACGGAATATGGCATGTTTTTGATCGGCTTGAGCACGTTTTTCAGCAGGACGCTCACGCGGATCTTGCACCGCAAGCGCTGCTACAATAATCAACATCTCAAGCATGCAATCAAAGTCACTACCGGCCACCAACATACGCGCCAGTCTTGGGTCAATTGGCATACGTGCCATATTTTGACCAACACGAGTCAGCTTCACATCATTAAGCGTTTGCTTGGCAATTGGCTTTTTGCTGTCTGGCTGTTTTGGCGCAAGCGCACCCAATTCATCAAGCAGCTTACGGCCATCTTTGACTAGACGGCTATCAGGTGGCTCAATAAAATCAAAATTCTCAACCGTACCCAAACGCAGGCTTGCCATTTGCAAAATAACTGAGGCTAAATTGGTACGTAGGATTTCAGGTTCGGTATATTCTGGGCGACTGGCAAAGTCTTCTTCCGAATACAGACGAATACAAACACCGGGGGCTACACGGCCACAGCGACCTTTACGCTGATTGGCAGCCGCTTGTGAGATGGCTTCAATCGGTAAACGCTGCACGCGTGAGCGATATGAATATCGTGAAATACGGGCAAAGCCCAAATCAATCACATAGCGGATACCCGGTACCGTTAATGCGGTCTCTGCCACGTTGGTGGCAATCACGATACGTCGGCCTCGACCGGATGGCTTAAAAATACGCTGCTGCTCAGCATAAGATTGCCTTGCAAATAGTGGCAGCACCTCAGTATGACGCGGCCCGTGTGCAATCAGCACTTCTTGCATTTCCCGGATTTCAGCTTCAGTTGCGGCAAATATCAGAATATCGGCATGTTCAGGATGCCCTTTTGCTACAGCATCATCGAAGCACTCTTCTACTGCAGCGACCACAGCGCGTGGCAAGTTATCCTCAAAATCATCATAGCTGTCGTCGTCTGAGCTACTCACCGGTGTATCGGTTAACGGACGATAACGCACTTCTACTGGATAACCACGGCCTTCCACATCAATAACCGGTGCTGGCACCATTTTCTTTTTGGCTTTGTCGTATTGAGCAAAGTACTCACTAAAGCGGCCGGTATCTAACGTCGCTGAAGTAATAATCACTTTTAAATCTGGACGCTTAGGCAATAGCTGCTTTAAATAGCCCATAATAAAGTCGATATTCAGGCTACGCTCATGCGCCTCATCAATAATAATCGTATCGTAACGGGTTAAGAATCGGTCATGACCAAGCTCGGCAAGCAAGATACCATCGGTCATTAGTTTCACCACGGACTTTGCGGTACCTTGCTCGTTAAAACGAATCTTAAAGCTGACGGTATCACCAAGCTGCTCTTCAAGCTCTTCAGCAATACGGTTTGCCACACTACGCGCTGCGAGTCGTCTTGGCTGCGTATGTCCAATTTGACCAGTAATACCGCGTCCTGCCATCATCGCAAGCTTAGGCAGCTGCGTGGTTTTACCCGAACCGGTCTCACCTGCGACGATAACCACTTGATGGTCAATAATGGCCTGAACGATATCTTCAGCTCGTTTACTAACCGGCAAATCATGATTAAGTCGTGCCGGCATATTAGATGGAATACTATCCATACGCTCTTTGACCACTTGCTGCGAGCGCTGCTTTACTTTATCGAATTTGGCTTTCTTTTCTGCCAATACTTTTTCAGGGGTGTTTTTATTAGGTCGCTTCAGCTCTCTTTCTAAACGACTTAGAAAGTGGCGGTCTTTGGCAAGTACAGGTAGCTCATGCTGTCGGTCGTCTTGTTGCTTATTGGGTTGCATACTAGACGCAGAAGTTTCAGATGTCATAAAAGCGTTATCATTGGTATGGTTTGAGGGTTTTGTATTTGAATGAGGATTACTTGAAGATAGGCTTGATGAATTATTTTCTGGCATTGGCTTAGGCTATTTATTATAAAGGAGGTTTTGTTTATTGATGAGGGTGATAAGGCGATAAATCAAGGATTATGACGGGTATAGTCATCGAGCCGACGTAGAAGTTATACCTTTCTCTATAAAACAACCTATCCATTTAAGACTCGGTCAAGCTCACTAACCCTACTACTTGTCGCGTTTAATTTATTGCGTGAGAACTTGCCTTTCAAGTTTGGTTCATTTTCTATATTTGATATCAAATGTATGGAGACTGGATATCATGTAAGAGTGCGTCATCAAGGCATATCGTTCACTTTACCTCTGTTATGTATACAGGATTTTGTCGCTGTAGGTCATGTAATATAAGCCATGTGGCAAATGCTTAGCCCCGATTGTAGCGGATATACTGCTTAGAGAGACGAGTTGCAGTGGCTTGATTTGACGCGGCGCACGAAGTAAGCGACTCGTCAACTCTTAGCCAATGCCTCACATCGATAAGTAGATAGTAGCGAAAGCGGGAATGGCTCCATAAACCCTAACTACTTTTAATAATCTACTTTTATGTATTAAATATTAAATCCCTAAACTCTTTAGCTTCTTAATATTTAAATAACCGACATAGTCTTTATCTTCACTGACTGGCCGGCCATGACTCTCATCGCTATCAATCGGTGAAATAACAATTTTGCCTGAAGTCTTACTATAAGTAAGCAGACCGTTGACATCCTATATCTCATTAACATCTACCTGCATTTTTCATCGATATGCGAGGCGCCATTGATGATAGAGTCTGGGTCATTTACACTGAACATATTTTAAAGAAAGCGACTCATGAGGTCGCTTTCATTTGAAATGAACTTATTGCTTTAAGTTAGCTTCGATTTGAACTCAAAGCAGCTTTGACACGGCTGCTATTTCATTGAGACTACAGTTATACATTAAAACTAGAGTTTAAGGCGCTTGTCTTGCTCTATTCGAGTCATTACTTCTGGTAATTTATCACCTGCAGCCTGTAGTAATGATTGTGTTGCCGTGCTAACCAATCCTGATACCGCAGAATGAGCTGCATTAGCGAAACCTAGCTTTTCAGCTAAGGTTGGTTTTTGACGTGACATCAGCGCATAGACTTGATGCTTATCCATTTGCTTTAACAAATACGCGTCAGAGGTGGTTAACTCATCAACCAAGCTTAAATGCAACGCATCTTCACCATACCAATGATCACCATTGGCAACTTTCTCTAAATCAAGCTGCGGGCGATAGGTGGTCACAAAATGCTTAAATAACTTATGCGTTTGCTCAAGCTCTTCGCGATATTTGGCACGGTCTTCATCTTCATTTTCACCAAACATGGTTACCGTACGCTTATACTCGCCAGCAGTAAACATCTCATAATCGATGTCATGCTTTTTAAGCCACTTGTTAAAATTGGGCATTTGCGAGACCACACCGATAGAGCCTATCACCGCAAACGGTGCAGCCAAGATTTTATCTGCGACACACGCCATCATGTAACCACCGCTGGCCGCAATTTTATCGACCACAATGGTCAAGGTTAACCCTGCGTCTTTTAGGCGCACCAACTGAGCAGCTGCTAGACCATAGCTGTGTACCATACCGCCGCCAGACTCCAAACGTACAACGACCTCATCACCCTCTCGAGCTGTACTAATGATGGTGCTAATCTCTTCACGTAAATGCTTGACAGCAGACGCTTTAATATCACCATCGAAATCTAATACGAAAATGCGTTTTTCTTTAGATTTATTTTTGACTTTATCTTTTAAAGCTTGCTTAGCCTTTTTCGCTAAGGTCTTTCTAAATTGTTTGACCGCATTTTTGTCTTCTAACACTTCCATTAATTTGCTGCGGCGCTCATTTTGAGTCTTATTTAGATGTACAACTTTTAGTTCTACAGGGTTTTTGGCAGGGTGAAACAACATAAATAGTCCTTAGGGTCAATAAAACAATCAAATAATCGTGTTGTGTTAATACGGCAATCATTGAAATAGGGTATTATTAATATGCGTTTGCATTTGTATAATTTCAAGGGTGCTTGGTTGTATCAATGCCTAAGATTAGGCATAATGTGCGTTTGATAAAAATTCTTTGAGAGAACTTTTTTAATTTTATAATTATTTTTTTAATAACCGATAGGTAGTGGACAGTTTATGATGCGTACCGAGTATTGTGGGGCAGTAACCGAAGCGTTGCTAGAACAAACCATCCCTGTAACAGGATGGGTTCACCGTCGCCGTGACCATGGTGGTGTAATCTTTTTAGACATGCGTGATCGTGAAGGTATCTTACAGGTTGTCATCGATCCAGATACCCCAGAGGCATTTGCCACCGCTGATGCAGCACGTCCTGAATATGTATTAAAAATCACTGGCCGTGTGCGTAAACGTTATGAAGGCACTGAAAACCCAAATATGACCAGTGGTCAGGTTGAGCTTTTAGGTAAAGAAATCGAAGTCTTGGCTAAATCTGAAACGCCTCCGTTCCCATTGAACGATGAAAATACGACGGTAAACGAAGATTTACGCTTAAAGTATCGCTATTTAGATATGCGTCGTCCGCAAATGCAAGAGCGCATGATGTTCCGTGCTAAAGCGACCTCTACTATCCGTCGTTATTTAGACGATCACGGCTTCTTAGACGTAGAAACGCCTATCCTTACTCGTGCAACACCTGAAGGTGCACGTGATTATCTTGTACCATCACGTACGCGTCCTGGTAACTTCTTTGCATTACCTCAGTCGCCACAGCTATTTAAACAGCTATTAATGGTGTCTGGTTTTGATCGTTATTATCAAATCGCTAAATGTTTCCGTGATGAAGATTTACGTGCCGATCGTCAGCCAGAATTTACTCAGGTGGATATCGAAACGTCTTTCTTAGACGAAGAAGACATCATGGACATTAACGAAGGTCTAATCCAAGACTTATTCAAGAAAATGCTTGATGTTGATTTAGGTAAATTCCCACGCATGACTTACGCAGAAGCGATGCGTGACTATGCGTCAGATAAGCCTGACTTACGTATTCCATTAAAATTAGTCGACGTGGCTGATTTAATGCAGTCCGTTGAATTCAAAGTATTCGCTGGTCCTGCAAATGACCCTAAAGGCCGTGTTGCTGCGTTACGTGTACCAAACGGTGGTTCATTAACTCGTAAGCAGATCGATGAATACACCAAGTTTGTGGGCATTTATGGCGCGCGTGGTCTGGCTTATATCAAAGTAAATGATACCAGTAACATCAATAATGGCGTTGATAAAGACTCTGGTCTACAGTCACCAATCATCAAAAACATGAGCGATGACGTACTGGTTAGCCTAATTGAGCGTACTGGTGCAGAAAATGGCGATATCATCTTCTTCGGCGCAGATAAAGCCAAGGTTGTAAATGATGCGATGGGTGCACTACGTGTGAAAGTGGGTCTAGACATGAACATGGAGACCTGTGAATGGGCACCTCTATGGGTTGTTGACTTTCCAATGTTCGAAGAAACAGACGATGGTAAGTGGACCTCAATGCACCACCCATTCACTAAGCCAAAAGGCTCAGTTGACGAGCTGAAAAATAGCCCTGAAACTGCCCTGTCAGTTGCTTATGACATGGTATTAAACGGTACTGAAATTGGCGGCGGTAGCTTACGTATTAACACCGTTGAGATGCAGCGTGCCGTATTTGACGCACTAGGTATCTCTGAAGAAGAAGCCAATGAGAAATTCAGCTTCTTACTAGACGCGCTTAAATTTGGTGCGCCTCCTCACGGCGGCTTAGCATTCGGTTTAGACCGTCTAATCATGTTAATGGTAGGCGCAAGCTCTATCCGTGACGTGATTGCGTTCCCGAAAACTAAGACTGCTGAGGACCCATTAACTCAGGCGCCTGCTGAGGTGGACAATCGCCAACTACGCGAGCTTGGCATTCGTATTCGTGAAAAGGCGCAACCTGAAAATAAAGAATAAAGACCGTTAACCCCTTTTCTCTTTATTCTCACTCTTAGCCTACTTAACATACAAGACAGCGGCCACCTAATTATTAAAGCTTGATAATCGGGTGGCCTCTTTCTTGTTACGAGTTGATTATTATGAATCCATTAAATGTTGTGAAGTTTGTGCCATTGTCTGCTATGCGGGCCGTGGCACTATTTGTCGCTCCTCTGACAAATCATCTACCTAATGTCTCTATCAAACGTAATATTGATACCAACTTGCGTCTGGCTTATCCTGAATTAGACAATCAAGAACGCCAGCAATTTTCTGCGAAAGTCATTCGCAACCAATTTTTAAGTGCCGTTGAATCTATTAAGTGCTGGGCGATGGCGCCAGAATGGAGTGTTGAGCAAGTCAACACTGTTCACAATCAAGAAGTGCTCGAAAAAGCGTTAGAAAATCCCAACGGCCTGCTTGTGATTGTGCCTCATTTAGGCACGTGGGAGATTATGAATGCATGGTTCAATCAGTTCGACTCCCCCACCATTATGTACAAACCGGTCGAGAATAAATGGCAAAATAATTTTATTCTAAAAGGCCGTCAAAAACTTAAAGCCACCTTAGTGCCAACCGATGCCGTTGGTGTCAAAGCCATTTTTAAAACCTTAAAATCTGGTGGCTCTAGTATTGTTCTACCTGATCATGTGCCCAATCGCTCAAGTGGCGTGAATGCGCCATTTTTCGGTGTTGATACCTTAACCAGCACCTTGGCGCCCAAACTTGCTAGCAAAACCAAATGTTCGATGGTTGGTCTGATTTGCCTACGCAGTGACAATGCACATCCATTAAATAGTGGCTTTGATATTCACTGCATCGCCCTTGATGACCCTGATCTCTTTGATAAAGACATCACTGTCGCCACCACCGCATTAAATAAAGCCATTGAAAACATGGTTAGAGAACACCCTACTCATTATATGTGGGGCTATAGACGCTTTAAAAACCACCCTCTACTAAGAAATCCTTACAAAGCCAATGCAGAGCAATTAAAGGCATTTATCGCCTCTGTGGTAGCAAATAAACAAGCGACTCCTGCTTAACGGCTATATATTGTTAACCTATTAGGCCTTGCGATGGTGTTGTCTTTAAAATCAGCGCTCGTCTTACCTGATAATCTGTTAGAATTTTAAGCATCCTTAATTTGGTTTGAGTAACTCATGACAAAGCTATCAACAGACCCAAGCACCCCCTTAGACGCAGAGACCCGCTATGTTATCTGTATGAAATGGGGTAACAAATACGGTCCAGAGTACGTCAATCGTTTGTATAACATGGTCAAGCGTCATCTCACCTTAGACTTCCAGATGATATGCTTAACCGATGATGAAACGGGCATTGATAGTAATGTGACTTGCTACCCGATTCCTGAATTGAATCTACCTGAAGGGTTACCTGAGCGTGGCTGGAAGAAACTAACTACCTTTAAGCCTGAGCTGTATGATTTAA
The DNA here is from genome assembly GCF_057396245.1 of Psychrobacter sp. CX16. Classification (NCBI taxonomy): domain Bacteria; kingdom Pseudomonadati; phylum Pseudomonadota; class Gammaproteobacteria; order Moraxellales; family Moraxellaceae; genus Psychrobacter; species Psychrobacter sp. CX16. Next base: position 110,182 of record NZ_JBXYJF010000003.1, on the reverse strand, counting down.
AAGGTACTGCCCTATTCTTAGATATCGACATTGTTATTGTTGATAACATCGATGCCTTTTTTGAATATAAAGCCAAGCATGACGACAGCGTGGTGATTATTCGTGATTGGAAAAAACCGTGGCGTATGGTAGGTAATAGCTCAGTGTACCGCTTTAAAGTGGGTCAAAATACTTACCCTAATCTGCTGAGTAACTTTGAACAAAATTTTGCCAAGATTAGCTCTGAGGTGCGCCATGAGCAGGCCTACTTGTCCAATTATTTGCGTAAATACCATCATCTGGAATATTGGGATAAGTCTTGGTGCGTGAGCTTTAAGTATCAATGTATGGCGCCTAGTCCATTGAACTTTGTCAAAGCACCGCGCTTGCCTGAGGGCGCAAAAATTGTCATTTTCCATGGAGAGATTAATCCACCAGATGCCATCAAAGGTGGCGGTGGTAAGTGGTATCGTCATGTGAAGCCCAGCCCTTGGCTTAAAGACTACTGGCAATAACCTTTGGGAGACGTCATGACTGAATCTAATGAACCGACAATAGACATTGTTATTGCCTGGGTAGACGGTGATGACCCTGCTCTCAAGCAAAAAAGAGCCCGCTATCAAAAGACGACCAAAGCGGCCTCCGATGCGATTAGCTCGACCCGCTTTGCCAGTAACAATGAAATCTACTATAACGTCGCCTCTATCTTAAAATACGTGCCTTTTTGCCGTTATATTTATATTGTCTCAGATGAGCAGCAACCGAAGTTTATTGAAGGTTTTGCCGCTCAAGGGATATGCGCCGAAGATAAGATTCGTATTATCGATCATAAAGTTATCTTTGCAGGCTATGAGCAGTATTTGCCTACCTTTAATACCCGCTCTATCGAAACCATGCTGTGGAATATACCAAGTCTGTCAGACTATTTTATTTACCTAAATGACGACTTTTATTTTAATCAGCCCGCCCATATTGAAGATTTTATTGATGACGGCAATATGGTGGTGTACGGACATTGGCGTAATAGCCTGCCGCTGCAAGCAAAGCTTGAATACCGAAAATCTTTAAACAAACTAACCGGTAAGCCGCTACAGCCAAAACATACCATTGCGCAAATGATGGGTGCTAAATTGGCAGGATTAAATAAGTTCTTTGAAATCCATCATTACCCACATATTGTCGATAAGAATATACTAAAAAACTATCTGCTTGAGCATCCGCAGCGACTAGAAAAACAAATCCAGTACAAGTTTCGCCATGTTGAGCAGTTCAACCCCATATCACTGATGAACCATTTAAAAATTCAGAAAAATGAGGTCACTTTACAGCCTGATATCAAGGTCAATTACCTTAAAGATGCCCGCAGCGTGAATAGCTTCGTTGAAGGACTGCAAGACCCTACCATTAAGTATGGCTGTATCCAAAGCATGGATATGCTCGATAGTGCGTCGTTTCAGCGTATCAGCAACGCCATGATTGACAAACTATCTGCTTATTTGCCGCATGCATTATTGACTGATACTAGGCAACACTAGACTTAAAATAGTCTTTATTAGACGAGATAACCTATGAAAGTATTGACCTACTTAATTAATTTAGACGGTAGCGATGAGCGCTTAGAGCGATCAAAACAACAGCTTGCAGCTATTGATTGGCCGTTTGAGAGAATTTCGGCTTATGATGGCCGCGGCAAGGCCTTATCTGAGTTTGCCGATTACGAAGACCAACAGACTCGATCCAACTTAGGGCGTAGTTTATTAAACTCAGAGATTGGCTGTTACTTAAGTCATTATCAGTGCGCTAAGCAGTTTCTTGAGACTGACGCTGATATGCTAGTGGTCTTAGAAGATGATATGAAAATGGCCGAGAGTTTTAAGACTGTTATTAATCAGACCTTAGCGTATTTACATGCCCATCCAGACTTAGACTGGTATTTGGTGAATATCGCCGCTAAAAAGAAAAAGCTGGCCAAAGACATCACTGAATTTGATGAACATACCCTGTGGCATGCATACTACTTCCCTATCCGAGGTCTAGGGCTGATTTGGTCAAGGAAAGGTGCTGAAGAATTTATTAAACAAGGCAAACCGATTAACATGCCTGTTGATATCTTCTTTCAAAGATGGCTTAGCCAAAATGGTAAAGGCTTAGGGGTTTGGCCTGCGGTAATTAGCCCAATGGGTATTGATAGCGATATTTTAGGAACGCAGGCTTCACAAAAGATATCCCGTAAAGAAAAAGAGGGCCGCGACGCCACTTATAATATAAAAAAGCAAAAAAGAATGCTGCAAGATAAAGCGGCGGCCATTAAAAACTTAGTCACTAGCAAATAATGCAGGATTATCCTTACTATGAAAAAATTTGTTATTAGCTTAACATCTGCGACTGATCGTAGAGCACATATCGAAGCAGAGTTTGGTAAACATAATGTTGATTACGAGTTCTTTGATGCGTTAACGCCGGATGTTGCTAAGCCTTATGCAGAGCGCCTTAATTTGGATTTGGCCTCTGCTAATTTAACCCCTGGAGAGCTGGCATGTATGATGAGTCATGTGGCTATCTGGGAGAAAATGATAGATGAAAACTTAGCCTATGCGACCATCTTTGAAGACGATATTTATCTGGGTGAAGATGCTGAAGCACTATTAAATAATGACGACTGGATTCGACCAGAATGGAATATTATTAAGATAGAAGCCTTTGCTAATAAAACCTACCTTGCCAAAGATAGTCATTCTATCTTATCTAACAAACGTCAGGTGACTGAATTAAAAGGTAAAAATCTAGGTACGGCAGGATATATCTTATCGCTACAGGGCGCAAAGATATACTTAGACTATATCAAGAATAATGCTTTATTACCGCTTGATAGGCTGATGTTTGATGACTTTATTGAGCACAGTGCTGAGCCGGTTCAACAGTTGGTCCCTGCTCTGTGTATTCAAGAAATGCTTTTGCATAAAAACAATCCTTCTTTACCGAGCGCACTGCTAAAAGAGCGTAAAGATCGCATGAAGTCAGAGAAGAAACAAGGCTTAGCCAAAGTAAATAAAGAAGCTAATCGACTGGTTAAACAAGCTAAAAAAGCACTATTTGCAAAAGAAGTAGCTTTTAAATAGCGATGATTAACAATCAACAATCTGCAATTACTCTATTGAAAATTATTATTGATAAACTACAGGAAAATTCAAATAATGCTTAAAGTTAAAGACTTAGAGTTTTTGGGTCAAGAAAAAGACAAAGTAATATAGAGTGACTTCGGCTCGTTTTTGTCTCTAAGCTTAGCCGTTTAAAAGCTACTTTTAAGCAGAGGGCTTGCTACTACAAATGAAGCGGCGGATATAAGTGAAATCGGTCTCTCAATCTAATAATCGAGGTTTGTATGCCATCTAATATATCTAATGAAAATAATGCCAATCGACCCTCTGTGGCTATCCTATATATCGCAACAGGTCGATACACGGTTTTCTGGGATTACTTTTATAAGTCTGCAGAAAAATACTTACTTCCTGATTGTCAGAAGCATTATATTTTGTTTACCGATGAAGATGAGATCATAGACGCAATTAGTACACAAAACAACGTAACGGCTTTCAAAAAAGAAGCGCTTGAATGGCCATTTAGCACGCTAATGAGATTTAAGTTCTTTTTAGACGCAGAGTCATTAATTAAACAACATGATTTTGTTTTCTTCTTTAATGCTAATACAGAGTTCCTAAAGACCGTTACCCAAGAAGACCTATTGCCATTAAAGCCTACTGAAAATTTAACGCTTTGTTTGCAGCCACATATGTTTCATAAAAATAGAAAAAAATACACCTATGACCGTAATCCGAAATCTTTGGCCTATATCCCTTATAACCAAGGTAAATACTACTTTACCGGTGCTTTGAATGGTGGTAAGAGTGCAGCTTACTTAGACTTATGTCGGACACTATACAATAATATCCAAACCGATTTAAAACAGGATGTCATAGCATTATGGCACGATGAAAGCCATCTAAATAAGTATGCTTTAGGAAGAGATGACGTTAAAATCCTTCCTCCTTATTTTACTCGTGGTGAACACGAATACTGGAAAAAGAAATCCAAAGTTATGTTTTCCAACAAATCTCATTACCGCTTTGGCGGGCATGCATATCTTAGAGGTGAGACAAATCAAAAAACCACAGCGGCAGAATGGAAGAAAAGTAATGCTAAACCTAAAAGAAAACTTAAATTCAGAGTCAAACAGTATATCGCCTCACTTCTTTTCAGACAGTGAGGCATATAAAGTACTAAAAAATAAGAAGAAAAAACCTTATCGTTATTTTTATAATTTGAAAAATTCTCATGATAAGCGTAAAGCCTTTGAGAAATCAGTGGATATCGAGCAGCAAAATCAAGTGGCAAAAGATTGGGCTGCTTTTATTGAGCTTTATAACCAAGGTAAGTTAGATACATTCTCCCTTCAGCCTAAAAAAGAGTTTCAGAATGAAAAGATAATTTGGCAATATTGGGGGCAAGGAATCTCTGAGAATCTATTACCTGAGACGGTTAAACTGTGTTTTAAATCCATCGATAACCATGCAGCAGATTATACTGTCATTCGATTAGATGACAGCAATATCCATGAATACCTAGATTTGCCTGATTTTGTTTGGGATAAAAAAACGTATCCAGGGTTTAGGCCGGCCTTTTTTGCTGATTTACTGCGTCTTGCTTTGCTTGAGGTCTATGGTGGTGTTTGGCTAGATGCTACTATTTACTTGACTGCACCACTACCTAATATGCTTAAAGACAGTGGCTTCTTTATGTATCAAAGGGCTGCTGGTGCGGATAACAAACAGCAGTGGTATCAATTTAATGGTTATTACTTTAACTGGGATGAAAGACATAGGGTAAACCTACTTAATAGTGTTATTTTCGCTCGTAAAAATAATCCGGTTATTCACACTTGCTTAGACTTATTATTAAACTTCTGGCAGACTCAAGAGTATATCCCACACTATTTTTTCTTCCAAATAATGTTTGATACACTAATGAAAGGAGAGCTTGCTGATCATCAATGCCCTATTGTAGATGATACTAAACCACATCTTTTAGCTGCTAACTTGCAAAAGCCCTTTAATGAAGCCGAATATCTACAGATCATTTCACAAGCTAGCATTCACAAAATGTCTTACGTCAAAGCGGTAAAGCCTGATACATTATATGAGTATCTTGTAAAACATACTTAGTTTAAAAGCACATTAGTTTAAGAGTATGGCTTAATAAATAAATATAAATTAAGGTAAATTCAAATGTTAACAATTGCAGATTTAGAGTATATAGGTAGAGGTGGTCATAAATATGTATATCAGCATCCACGTCATGATGATAAAGTTATTAAGGTCATGATTCCTGATAGAGCGACTGATGATGGAGGAAGAATCGAACAAAATGTCATCCGTGCTCATCGTCATCAGGGTATTTATCGTCAATTTAGACGTGAAATCATTCAATATTTACAGCTATGTAAAACACACTACAAGAAACATAAATATATTTTTCCTGTTGAAAAAGTGTATGGTTTTGAACCCACCGATAAAGGGTTGGGATTGGTTGCTGAAAAAATTGTCAGTCCTTTTGGTAAGCCAATGACTATTGAGCAGATTGTTCAAGAAGGTTTGTTCAACGACGACATTAAAAATGCTTTCAATCAGTTTTTTGATGACTGCTGTAAGTACCATATTATCTTCGGTGAAGTTAATTTAGGCGGTATCATGTATACCGAATCGCGTCATAATAAACCAGAATTTGTATTGGTCGATGGTATGGGAGAAAAAGTAATAATCCCTCTACGTTCAATGTTCAAATCGATTAATACTAGTAATATTAGAAAAGTTGAAAGAAAATTAAAAAATCAATTACTAAATATAGACGACTCTTTAAAATTCGATTAAGAACTCTTTAAACATTGATTATGTTACCCACAAGCCTCTCAGACTTAAACTGTTGACTTATCTATACAATCAATTTAATACTTTAACTATATCTTGGTGGCTGGGATACACTGCTTTTTTGGACGTTCTTTATGAAAATATTAGTAACAGGTGCTGCAGGATTTATTGGTTTCCATGTCTGTCAAAAGCTACTATCTCGTGGAGATGAGGTCGTCGGCATTGACAATCTGAATGATTATTATGACGTGTCGTTAAAATTAGCGCGGCTTAAAGAGTTAGGCGTCAGCATTGATAGTCAGTTATCCCCAGAGCCTTTGCAAAACCAGCAAAGACATCAATCCTCTACTCAGCCAAACTTTGCTTTTATTCGATTGGATATCTCAGATCGCAGTGGCATGGAAGCTTTATTTAATGAGTATCCATTTGATGCTGTCTGTCATCTGGCTGCTCAAGCAGGCGTTCGTTATTCACTAGAAAATCCGCATCAATATGTTGAAACCAATGTGGTTGGCTTTTTACATATATTAGAGGGCTGCCGTCAGAATAATATTGATAATTTATGCTTTGCGTCGAGCTCATCGGTTTATGGCCTAAATCAATCTCAACCCTTTAAAACTTCAGACCATACGGATCATCCCATCTCTCTATATGCAGCGACCAAAAAATCAAATGAGATGATGGCGCACACTTACGCTCATTTATTTGGCATTCGCTGTACAGGCTTGCGCTTTTTTACGGTTTATGGTCCTTGGGGTCGACCGGATATGGCACCGATGTTGTTTGCTGATGCTATTTTGCATAATCGTCCGATTAAAGTGTTTAATCATGGTGAGATGAGTCGAGATTTTACTTATGTCGATGATATTTCAGAGGGCGTGATTGCCATTTTAGATACGCCAGCAGCAAGTAAAGATGACGAGGTGTTCGACCCTCAAAATCCAAGTCCGCAGCTGTCTTCTGCGCCTTACCGGATTTACAACATCGGTAATAACTCTCCCGTTAAATTGATGGACTTTATTGCCACTTTAGAAAAAGAGCTTGGGGTTGATGCGGATACAATCATGATGGATATGCAACCTGGTGATGTGGCATCTACCTATGCAGACTCTAGCTCTCTAACCCAGCTAACAGGGTTTAAACCTAATACAGATTTGGCTGAAGGTATTAAACAGTTTGCCGCTTGGTATCGTGACTTTTATACTGTTTAAATGAAGCCTTGTTATACATTAAAAAAGACCGAACATATTATGCTCGGTCTTTTTATCACTTATTCTCTACTTAAAGATAGGCTTTATAACTTTTAGTCAATAAAAGTTAACCAATCTTTATACTGCTCATTACGCCCATGCACCACATCAAAATAGAGCGTTTGCAGCTTCTCAGTAATCTCTCCACGGCCACCATTACCAATCTCACGGTCATCATATTCACGAATCGGTGTGACTTCGGCTGCTGTACCGGTCATAAATACTTCATCTGCCAAATAAAACTCATCACGAGTAATACGGCGCTCGGTGACTTTAATTCCTAAGTCTTCTGCAAATTGAATAATCGTACGACGGGTAATACCATCTAATGCACCGCCGCCCAAGTCTGGTGTATGTAGCTCACCATTTTTAACTAAAAATAAGTTTTCACCAGAGCCTTGGCATACATAACCTTGTGGATCCATCAAGATGGCTTCATCATAGCCATTACGAGTCACCTCCTGATTGGCCATAATCGATACGGGATAATTGCTGGCTGCTTTGGCTTTACACATGGTCACGTTGGTCATGTGATGGGTATACGAAGAGGTTTTAACACGGATACCTTTTTCAATACCCTCTTCCCCAAGATATGCACCCCATTTCCAAGCCGCTACCATAGCGTTGATACTGTTATCGCGTGACGATAAACCTAACTTCTCTGCACCTACCCAAATTAGTGGACGAATGTAGGCAGACTCAAAGCCATTTTGCTTAACCACATCTTTTTGGGCTTGGTCTAAAGCCGTTTTATCATAAGGCACTTTCATTTGAAAAATCTTGGCTGAGCCTAATAGACGCTCGGTATGGTCGTCTAATCTAAATATAGCCGTACGACCGTCATCTGTTTGATACGCACGCACGCCCTCAAAGACAGCCATACCATAATGCAAGCTATGGGTTAATACGTGTACCTTTGCATCGGGTTGATTAATCATGTCACCGTTTAACCAGAGTTTTCCGTCAGTCGTTGCCATATTCATAAAGTTTATTCCATATTTTCAAATTCAATAAAACTAAAAACAATTTTTTTAACAAAAAATAAAGTATAGCATTGCTGACTAATTTGACTGTCAAATTTTAGTTTAATCAAACATATTTTTTGGTTATAACCCATTTCTAGTTATAGCCAAGCTTCAGTTATGGCTTAGTAAGCACCTTAACAAACCACTTACTAAAGACGCAATAAAGAACCGTCAAATAAGGATGGTCGCTATGCAATAATCTCATTCCATTTAGAGATAACATATTCGCGGCACTCTATCCAAATTGACTCATCAACAACCACATTTTCATTTGCCAAAGCCAATTGATGCATTGCAGCTCTCAATAATAAATAAGACTGAGTCAAACCTTCACAAGTCTCTCTATCCCAAACGCCATGCTCCGCTAAACTTTCAAAAATTCTAACATTATCGCTCCACTGCACCAAATCCGGATAGTCATGAGCGTGAGCAAGTACACCGTACTGCGCCATAAATTCGATATCAACAATACCGCCTGCGTCTTGTTTCAGATGGAACTTGCCTTGCTCTTGCATCTGTTTGTCACTGCCTAAATGATCTTTCATCTTGGCGCGCATCTCAATCACATTCTTCTTAAGCTCATTCAAATCACGGCTTTGTGTCAATACTTGCTTACGAATATGGTTAAAGGCATTCATGACACGATTGTCGCCGCATATCGCACGCGCTCTAACCAGTGCTTGATGCTCCCACACCCATGCTTTCTCTAGTTGATAACGCTCAAATGAGCGGCTAGAGACCACCATCATGCCTGCATTACCAGACGGTCTAAGGCGCATATCAATCTCATAAGCACGGCCATCGCGCGTTTGAGTATTAAGGTAAGTCATCAGCTTCTGAGCTAAACGAGCCGTAAATTTCATTCCACTTACTGGCTTATTACCCGTGGTCATCGCCTGCTCATTAATCTGATGAATAAATACCAAATCAAGGTCGGAGGTATACGACATTTCAATACCCCCAAGCTTGCCATAGCCAATAATTGCAAAGCCGCTATGCGCTTCAGTTACTGACTCGCCTTGCTGATTAATAGGATAGCCATGACGTTTCACTAATTCTGCAAAGGCGCGCTCTAAAGCAAATTCGAGCACCACCTCTGCCACATAGGTCAGCGAGTCCGAGACTTTCATAATCGGGCGTTCTGCTAGGACATCACTGGCTGCCACCGCCAATACTTGATTGTTTTTAAACAGCCTGAGCACGTTTAAAAGCATTTCTTCATCATCAGGCTCAACACGCAATAAGCGCTGACGCAAAATGTCGCGCAGCTCATCTTTATCCGGCAAATAACGATAGCGCTGCTGTAAGAACGAATCTAATAACACAGGATAACGGATTAACTCGCCAGCAATCCAAGGACTTGCAGAGAGCATCGGAATTAGATTAACCGTGGCATCTGGGTTCTCTGCAAGCATCACCAAATAAATAGATCGGCGTGAGATGGCTTCTAGCAAATCAATCAACCGAGGCAAAGCAATATTTGCCAGTCCCTGCTTAGCTTCATGGGTTAAAAGCGCATGTACCAACACAGGATAGGCAGCATCCAAACGCTCTCTGGCCTCCTCAGATAAATTTGCCACCATCTTACTGTCCCAAAACTGTTGCAGCTTTTGGGCATTCTCTTCGTTTAAAATATCTTCAAGACAGCTGATTTCGTTACCATCATAGTCGACAGTACTGGTCGGTGTCTGACGCTCAGTCACCATACGATCAAACGGTACATGTACATTACGGCGATGCTCGTTTAAGCGTTGTAGGAAAGACTGCCAATTCTCAAAGCCCAAAGTAATGGCTAGATTATGCTGACATTCAGGATTGCTCGGTAATCGCTGCGTCTGTTGATCATTCACCGCTTGAATCGCATGCTCCACTCGGCGGAAGAATCGATAAGCCGCTTCTAAATTACGGTAAGTTTCATCATCCAAGAAGTCAAAGTCATTGAGCACTTGCATTGCTTGCAAACAGGATTTCACTTCAAGTTGACTATGCCGCCCGCCATAAATAAGCTGAAACGCTTGTACCACAAATTCAATATCACGAATACCACCGGCACCTAATTTGACATTGTCTAAATCCTCACGCTGTGCGACCTGATTTTGAATCAAGGATTTCATTTCACGCAAAGCGGCAAAGGCACTGTAATCGACATAGTATCTAAAGACAAAAGGCTTAATAATATCTTCTAAATTATCAGCAAATACCTCATCGACCTCATTGACCACACGCGCTTTTAACCATGCAAAACGCTCCCAAGCTCGTCCATGCGCAGAAAAATACTTATCGAGCGCAGACAGATGAATGGCAAGGTCACTACCCTCACCCCATGGTCTAAGACGCATATCAACACGGAACACAAAGCCTTCTGCGGTATTACTATCCAATATTTTGATAATGCCTTGACCTAGGCGAATCATAAACCGCTTGTTATCAATGCACTTGGTACCTGTTGATTTATCGCCATCTGTCTCACCGCGGTGACGATGCACAAAAATCAAATCAATATCACTAGACAAGTTCAGCTCTTGTGCGCCAAGTTTACCCATAGCAAATATCGCCATATCATCAAACTGACGCTCACCTTTGGTATCGATATAGGTGGGACGACCGTAGCGTGCAACCAGCTGTTGCCAAACATAGTCTTTAGTAAAGATAATGCAAGTATCCGCAAAATCAGACAGCTCAAGCGTCAACTGCTCAAGAGAGATAATGCCCAGCGCATCTTCCCAAATCCAGCGCATCATAAGCAGCTCACGCAAGCGACGTAAACCTCGCATCACGCCTGCTTCATCAGCACGCTCAAGCCCGCCATCTAAACCATCATCTAACGTATAGTCATCTATCAAATCACTAATCTGCTGACGCGTTAAGCTCTCCCCTAAGGGATAACTGGTCAGAAAGTTCTGGCAAACAGCGGGTTTGTTTTCCCATATTTGATAGGCGAAAGGGCTAGCGATTTTAAGCGTTTGAATATGCTCTGTCGTTAATTGACTGGGGGTTAAGGGTGGCATGGACTGAGCTAAATGATTAACGAGACTGTTATCAGAAGGCATGGTAGGGAACGGCTCCTTGAAAGTGCTAGTGTGCTATAAGCCTACCACATAAAAAGAGGTTATAAGATGACTCTTCGTGTTAAATTTTTATATTGTTATGCTAAGAATAATGATGGCTTAAGTTACAGCGTGAGCCAAAACGGCAAGCTGCTTTCTATACCTGATTGTAGACTTGGCGCCCAAAAAGATAGGCCATAACCGATACCTGCACCAATCAAGACATCCGTTGGATAATGTAGACCTAACACCATACGTGATAACGCAACTAAGATGGCAAACGGTAACATTAAGGGTAATAACTCTGGGAAGTATCCGCCTAGTGTGGCCGTGAATAACACCGCTTGCAGTGTATGCCCAGATGGGAAACTAAACACATCTAGCGGACGCTCGCCTAATACAATTACTTGATGCACTTGATACGGTCTTGGGCGTACAGTTTTGACTTTTAATAGCTTATAAATAACCAGTCCGACCATACTCACAATCAAGGTAGTTATGAGAGGCAAGATGGCTGAAGTACCATAGAATATTAAGGCGGTGGCAAGCATGATATACCAGAAACAGCCATCACCCAATCGACTGATGGTTTTGAAGAATAAAGCGACCACATAGTTGGTTGAATAGCGATTAATATGGATACATAAGTTGGTATCCCAAGAGATGAACTGGTTAACATAAACTGCCACAACTGGGTTGCGTGAAAACAGGGTGAATATAGGGCTAGGTGCAACTGCTGGCTCTATTATTTTACGACTCGTAGCTGGCTTAGTTTTAACAGATTTCAAAGCGTATCCCCTTATGTATGATGGTTAAAATCAACCGGTTTGTGCGTTTGATTAAATCATCTTGTGTGCAGTACTCATTTAAATTAATCGTCAAATTTACATCTCATTAATTGCTTATCACCTCTATTTATCGCTCAGTTCAATGACTGTTTTAACTATACTCTTATTCAATCAAACTTTAGCTAAACGGTTGATTATATTTAATTTATAAAATACTTACGTAAAAATTTATTTCATATCATTCTTGGTTTAATATTAAGGTTAGTAGCTGGTGCTCATTTTGTTGGTATCAGCAACCGCATGATTGAACATGGTAAGCATCTGCTTTGCCGGACGTTGCCATGAAAATCCAGATACGCACTGTGCGGCATTAGCGCCCTGCTCTTTTAACTGCTGCATTTTTGGCAGTGCCGCCACTTGGCTAATAAAGGCCTTCTTATCCCCCATAGCGACCAGACCACCGCGACTTGACGTAACCAACATACCGGCTGCGGCATCATCAAAGGCATAAACGGGTAAACCGCTTGCCATTGCTTCAACTACCACGTTACCGAAGGTCTCAACTTGACTGGCGAAAACAAACACATCACCGCTGGCGTAGTGTCTGGATAAATCCTCGCCTGTCTGGAGGCCTGCAAACACAATATCGTCACCACTATCAGCCGCTAAGGCTTCAAGGCGTGCTCTATCAGGTCCGTCACCGACAATGACTAACTTAACTGCGCGGTGAAGTTGATCGCGCTGTAAGGCTTTGAAGCTTTGGATAACCAAATCGACGCCTTTTTCAGGAGACAATCGGCTCACCATAATTAGCACTGTATGCTGCTTTTGCGCGCCCCACTGTGCTCTTAACTCTTCACTACGGTATTGCGGATTAAAGCGCTCCAAATCGATACCACGACCCACTTCGACCAAGCCTTTAAAACCAAGTTGATCTAAGTCTTTAAAGGTCTTATGGCTTGGCACGCAGGTCGCTTTAGAGACGTTATGGAACCATTTAAAATAAGCCATAATCGGCCCTGCTAATACGCCTAGACCAAAGTGTTTACTAAAGTCATGAAACTGGGTGTGATACCCTGTCGTTGCTGGTATCTTAAGACGTTTTGCCGCCAATAATGCTGTCAGACCCAAAGGCCCCTCTGTTGCGATATGCACCACATCCGGCTGCAAACGCTCAAGCTCTTTTTTGATGGTAAAATAGGCCGGCAAGCCAAATTGCAAATCAGGATATTTGGGAATAGCAAGCCCTTTGACCTGAATATCATGGCTAATAAACTTTCTATTTACATGGTTTGTCAAAGCTGTATCACTGTGTTCAGCTACCTTATCCGGTGATACGCTATAGATATTCTCAGTTGAGGCGGATTTAGATCTAGGCTTGGGTCTCAGCAAGCTGATATCATGACCGGCTAAATGAAGCTGCTTCATCAATTGCTGTAAGCTCATTGCTACACCATTGACATCCGGTGCCCATGTTTCTGTGACCAATAGCACATGTAGCCCTTGCGAGGTATTTTGATGGGCTGTAGAGTTTGAGCTTACCGATGCGGTTTCAGGCATACTGGTTGCTGCGCTGACACTGTCCATAACTCGACGCTGTAATCCTGTATGACTGTCTGTGATAGCGTTATAAGTCATCGCCATATTACGTTTTACACTGTCTTTAACTTGGGTCACATTAACGTTTGCTGCTGACACGGTGTCCCTTAACATGTTGAACTCCATTTAATTATTTCTTCTATAATGTCACTGTACGTTAGTCATCTGACAGTTTTATGGCGTTTTAATCACAGTTTGATGACAGTCCTACCCTAATATCAGTACACCACCTATCCATCGATTTGAAATACGTGACAGACTTAAGAGAACTTAGTCCTTACGTGATAAAACGTTACTTTGCTTGAGAAATAAGCAACTGACCCTAATAATAGCGATAGATGATCATCAATCCCATTTGCTGCCATGTGATACCGCCTATGTCTACTTTATTACTGATTACTGCCGATCCTAGCCAGCCCATTGCTTGGCATGCGTATCGTTATGCCAAAGCATTTTTGCAGGCCAATACTGATGAGCAAGCAAACGTGCAAAAGCTGAGCATCTTTTTTTATGCAGATGCCGCTCATACAGCCAACAAATTGCGCTGGCAAACCGCTGACAGATCTAATTTAACCAAAGCGTGGATAAACTTAAGTGAGCAATATAAACAAAGCTTACCGGTCTGCGTCAGCACAGCATTAACTCGCGGCGTGACCGATAGCGACAATGCTGCCCGCCATCAATTAGACAGCGATAACATTGCCTCAGGCTTTGAGTTAGTAGGTTTAGGAGAATTGGCAGAACAACTGGCCAATGCCAATAAAGTTATTCAGTTTTAGCGTTGCTATCTATTAAAAGCTGTCGTCTATTTAACATTAGAGTAGATAGGCTATTAGATACAAAAGGCCCAATATTTAATAAGGAATGTGTGTGTCTATACTGATTCGTTTAACCACCCCGTCCGAAACTGCGACTTATGAAGGCTGTGCACTGGCGTTGACCATGGCGACCTTTGGTAATAATGTACAGCTAATGCTTGGTAGTTCAGTGTTTGGCATATTAATGCAGCCAGATAGCCGCTTGCATGGCATGATTAAGTCACTAGACTTATATGATTTACCGCCGGCTTGGCTCCCTGATGATGTCTTTAGCAGTTGGATTTTAGGTATGGTACCTAAAGAGATTGCTCAGCAGATTGAGTTTATCCCTGAAGACTTTGACTCTCAGCAATTTGAGCACGTTTTTACCTTTTAACACGCCCTAGTCATTACCTTTCTCTATCTGCGATTAATAAGTTGACCAATTATGACCACCTTGTTTCAAATACATGCCAATATGACCAATCTAAAGTCTCTTTTGCAAGAGATGGCAACCTTATGGCACGCCGGTGATAGCGTTTTATTATTGGGAGAAACTGCGGCTTATTTAGACTGGTTTCATGCGTATGTCGATGACATTAACGCTAATGATGAAATAGAGGCAGAGATTCGCGAAATTGACGGCTTATTTGTCTTATCTGATGATATTCAGGTGTTAAATGATAGCGCGAAAATTAACCTAATCTTAGGTCAGGTTAAACAGTTAACCGACAACGACTGGATAGCACTAACTGATAAAGTGGACCGAGTTATTACCCTAACCAGAACGGTTTAAATTTTTTGGCTTAGGCTATTTATGTCAGCGCATTTTTATTATCTTAACTTTCATTATCTTAAAAATTGATGAACCCTTTACCCTACCTTTAATAGAGCCTTTTTATGACCCACTCTAAAATTCATACTGAGGACAATCAGTCACCAAACGTTAATAATAGCGCTTCTTTGAATAACCTAGCACTTGATGAAGAAGGTCATCTGGTTGACCATACCGCATGGACACCTGAAATCGCTCAACAGCTTGCTAATACGCTTAATATCACCTTAACGGATACTCATTATGAAATCCTGACTCAAGTTCGCATGTTTCACCAAGAGTTTAATCACCCGCCTGCAACGCGGCCACTGATTAAATATTTGATGAGAACTCTGCCGAAGCATGACATTAGCAATCAGCAGTTACAGCAGCTGTTCAAGACTGGATTGGTTGCACGTCATGTAAATCGTATTGCCGGACTGCCTAAACCGCCTAATTGTTTATAATTAAATGCAAAAAATCCCGTCTATTTGTTAGACGGGTTTATTATTATTTGAACTTAATAAAAACAGCTTAGCTACTTAAGCTATTCAGAATTACTTGGGGTCATATGGCGTCAGCTCAGTGTACCCAGTACTGCGCCCCTCATCACCGAAGAACCCTTGTTGACGCCATACCTCATACAGGCAGATACCCACGCTATTGGCTAAATTAAGACTGCGCGAATCGGGCAACATCGGTAATCTTAGCCAGTTATGTTCGCCAATGTCCGCTCTGATATTATCGGCCAACCCTGCTGTTTCTGAACCAAATACTAAAGCGATATTTTCAGGTATCCCTTCAGCATCCGTGTCACTAAAGTCATACTCATAAAAAGGATGGCTTAGCTTTGTGGTTAATGCCACCATCCGCTTGCATCCTGATTGTTGCAGTGCGTCTTTTGCTTGCTGCCAATCTTTATGTACCTTCATGTTGGCATATTCGTGATAATCCAATCCCGCACGCTTTAACTTTTTATCTTCCAAATCAAATCCAAGTGGCTCTACTAAATGCAGCTGAGCGCCGGTGTTGGCACATAGGCGAATGGCACTACCCGTATTATTTGGGATTCTTGGATTTACAAGTACGATGTGGATGGTCATTAACACTGCCCTTTAATGGTCTAATAAAGATTTAGAAAATAGCTATTAAGTTTACAATTCTATGACATTTTACAGTAAATTCATCACATTTCTATGTTGTTGTGTCTGTCACTATTGATATATTATGTTACTAAGGATGACGCCTGTGTGTCTTACCTAATAATTGAATTTTCTGTTTCTATTTTGAGTTTTTATTTGCCGTTACGTATTAAAGTGACGATTAAATAATGAGCTTTAATAAATAGATAGCTCGTTGCATTCATAACGGGTTAAATTGATTATTGGTAAGCATTTTTATATTATTGCGACATTCTTAAATTTACCGTCATTATCTATTTTATTATTCTTTTTTCCTCACTATTAAGGACTAAATATGAAAAAGTTAGCTATCGCTTCTTTAACTGCTCTAGTTGTACTATCTGGTTGCAACACTTTCAAAGGTTTTGGTCAAGACGTTTCTAAAGCTGGCGACGGCGTTAGCAACGCAGCTGACAAAGTTGAAAAGAAAATCTAAGATACTTATTCTTAAGTTTTCTACCTTATTGCGTCTTAATTTGCAGGTATTATTCCCTGTACTTATTTCATATTAAGTCTGCGATAAGCATAATAGAAGCTCACCTTACGGTGGGCTTTTATTTTAGCTAGGTTTTGGTGTCTTAAAGGCCTTGAGACACGGCATATACCCTGTTGATAGTTGCTAATGTTAATTTGGAATAGTGTCATACCTTGGCATCTAACCAAAACTTGGTATAATCAGCATGACATTGATAACCATTACAATATAACGCTCATACTAGAGCCCCTACTGGAGAAAAAGATGGCAGATTTTAACGTAATTTTAGATGCAGGCGATGTTGACGGTGGCGAGATTAACGTTGTTGTTGAAATCCCAACAGGAAGCAACCACAAGATTGAGTGGAACCGTGAATTAGCGGTGTTTGAACTAGACCGTGTTGAGCCCGCTATCTTTGCTAAACCATGTAACTATGGCTTCATTCCACAAACTCTTGATGAAGATGGTGATGAGCTTGATGCCCTAATCATCACTGAGCAGCCACTAACGACTGGTATTTTCTTAAAAGCCAAAGTTATCGGCGTAATGAAGTTTGTTGATGATAACGAAGTAGATGATAAAATCGTTGTTGTTCCTGCAGACGACCGTAACAACGGCAATGCCTACAACAGCTTAGAAGACCTACCAAAACGTCTAATCGAACAGCTAGAGTTCCATTTCAGCCACTACAAAGACCTTAAGAAAGCAGGCACTACTGTTGTTCAGTCTTGGGGCGATGTTGCTGAAGCAAAAGAGGTTATCAAAGAAGCGATTCAGCGCTGGAAAGATAAATAAGCCCTTCTTTACTAGCTACCAATACTTACTATCATAAGATGATATGAGTATTGATATTAATAGCAGATAGTTTCACTAAAAGCACTTTGACACCAGTTGAAGTGCTTTTTTATTTGTCTATATTGTATCTATGCAGTGATAAAATAAAATGCAGTGATAAGATATAAGCCATTAAATGAATTATTTAAATCGGCAATTTAAAGTACTGTCCACTTCTATATAAGAGCTCATTTCTCATGTCTACAAAACTACCCAAACACATCGCTCAAATGGTTGAAAAAAATAACTTGGTATTAGCGATTAAAACACTAGCGCAAGAACAAGATATCAGTATGGGTGAGGCCAAAGTCATCATAGATGAACATGAGGAAAAGTTAAAAAATAAACAGCAACAAAAGGTAGAGGCTATCGCGGCAAAGCAGGACAAAAGAAAACCGGTTAAAGAAGCCAACGCAGCGCCTTCCTCGAATATCAATATGGAGAACCTTAATGCTGGATTGGATCAGCATTTACAACAAATTGGCTATAAAAAACCCTTAATGCCGTATTGGGCAAAAAGGGTATTAATTATATTAATCGTGACGATTGCGCTAAGCTTACTGTTTTGGCGCATGATGCCTTAACTCTTTATCTCTCATTTAAGATTAAGCCACTTCATTTAAATTTTAGCGCCTCATCTATTGCTGCGACTTAAGCTGGGCATAGCCTGCTAAACGCTTTTGCTCAGCTTCATTAAACAGCTGCTGCTCTAGCTCTTTAATTTGAGCTTGCTGAGTGGCTTTATCGTTGGTTGTCGTCATAATACGCTGCTTGGCACTTCGATACTGCTCAAAACGGCTATCAAAGTCTTTATTCTTCTGATCCACTTCAGCCAAACGCTCGGCAGCTGGAATTCCGACCAATTCTGCACGCATTGCAAACAACTCTGAATCACTGGCACCACTTTGCTTTAAGCGCTCTGTACGCGTCATTAGCGTTTCCATATTTTCTTTTTGTAACACACGCTCTTTGATTGTCGGGTCTGATAAACGGCTGACATAATCTAACCGAGCTTGTCTTTTTTGGTCCTCGGTCATGTTATCATTCTTAGCAATCTCTATCATCGCCACGTTATAATCGTGCAATTGATCGTCTGTCTCAAAAAAAGCCTGTACCGTCTCAGGATTAAATAACTGGTTACGGATACTTTTGACCTCAAATTGACGCTGACGTATAGTATTTAGATCAAGCTCGCCCGCTTGAGTTGCCTGCAATTGCAAATTACCGTAGCGCTCTTGAACGGCACTCAATTGCTGCAAGTATGTTTTGTATTGATGATATAAAGCAACCGCTGTACTCGCAGCAGGCTCTGGCGTGTGGCTTTTGATATAAGTCTCTACCCGAGCGTCAATGGTTTGCGCTGACTCCTCACCCATAGCCGATAAAAAATAATCAAACAGGCGGCGTAATCCACGCGTCGGCACTAAGTTTTTATTGCCATCGATAATAATCTCACCATCGACATCAGTACCTTGTAACGAGCGTGGTAAATTCTCTACACCAGTAACAAACGTTCCAGATTGACCAGATCCATTATTATTTGCGGTCTGCGAATCATCGTTAGCCATAAGCTCTGGCATATCATATTGCTGATTCTGAGAAGCAGTGGCTTCCTCTTTGACCTCTATCTCTTTATCACTGCTTAACCAGCGATAGAGCATAACTACCATAATAATTAGCAGTATTGCCAATAGTATTCGCTTTATCGTTTGACCCGTTTTCATATACTGTTCTCAATTATTCTAATATTTCTAACTCTTTTATTTATAAATTCTCTATCTATAGGTTATCTATTAATTACTGCTAAAACCCTTGCTTTTTAAGTCTATTAACTTGACTTCGATACACAGAGATTGGGTCTACCTCATCTTCTGCGACCAAGCCTAATACCTGATTGATAGAATCTAAATGATACATCTTATAGTTATCTCGAATTACGTAGCCGATTCGACTAGAGCAAGCGGATACTAATCCATCATTGGCATCGTTCTCATCAAAGGCCCGCGCCGTTAATGACAATAAGTAATCACTGGCATCTAGCTTATTCGTTAAAGTACTCACCCCTGAAAATGAATAGTAAGGGATACCATTGACGACATAATCTTTGGGCGGCTGACCACAGTATTGTGTTGGCATGGCAGCAGGGTATTTTTTATTAAAGTGGGTAGTCATATACTCTGTGGTAAGACCAATCGCTGCTTCAGCGCCATCTTGCATCTGGAACTCTTCACGAGAGATACCTGATCCGTAATCTAGAAACTCACCGATGAACTTAAAAAAAGCAATCAAAGAACGGCTCATAGCATTATATTCACCTTGCGGATATCCAGAAGCGGCACTACTGTCGGTTACCAATTTAAATACCCAGTCTGCCATTTTTGAGCCTTGCTCTGGACTAGCCACTGCGGTTACTGAGGCAACTTTATCAGGTGCAACAGCTGCCACGTAGCGAATATCAATACCGCCCAAGCTATGGCCTATTAAATTTACCTTATCTTTACCTGTTAAAGCAGTGATGACTCGAACTTGTTGTAATAACTGCTCTCCCCGAAACTCCGCATTATGCACAGAGGAGGTTTTAGTGATATAGACATCACTGCCCCCTTCTATCAGTGCTTCAGGAATGCCATTAAAATAATCAATCAGATGAAACAAGGAGTTAAAACCACCAAGACCATGCGCCAATATAATCGGATATTCTGTCGCGGTTCTATCATTGGTTGGGTTTTTGCTATCGACGGGCAAGCAGCCTGTGGGATTCGAACAGTTGTAGTAAGCAGTAGTCTTTTCAGCGGTGCGAAGGGTACTGCATCCGGCAAGTGAAAAGCTAATCGCCACTGACATAACAGCAACTGGCAATACTCTTCTTGAGACTATAGTTTTAGAAGTCGATGTACGGTGAGCAGTAATAGAGTTATTCGCCGAAGAGATACGGGGTTTATTGAATAAGCGCATTATTGTATGGAAATTGCCTTGTGGTTGATAGTCTTGGGGCTTTGGCTGCTGACTTAAAAGCTAAGTTTAGCCATTTGCGCTTAGTATAAGACAATCCACATACTAATAGTCAACTGAACCGATTAAGTCAAGCTTCGCGCCTATAACAAACACCTAAGCTGCAATAATTAAAATATTGCCCGACTCCTCTATTAAAACCAGATGAGCGGGCAATTTGCATTTAACTGTTAAACAGGTAAACCATGAAATCAAACTAGGCCGTTACAAGCCTTGCTTTTTAAGACGGTTTACTTGAGTGCGATACAGTGAAATAGGATCTGCGCGTCCCCAAGCAACTAAGCCCAGTACCTGATTCACAGAATCCAAATGATTCAGCTTATAGTCATCTTTAATCACATAACCCAAACGGCTTGAGCATGAAGATACTAGACCATCATTGGCATCATTTTTATCAAACGGCAAAGACGTTAAACCAAGCAAATAATCACTAGGATCAAGCGGGTTTAATACCGTACCGGTACCTGAAAATGAGTAATATTGAATATCGTTGACGACATTGTTAGCCGGTGGCTGACCGCAATAGGTGGTTGGCATGGCTTGCGGATACTTAACATTAAAGTAATTGGTCATGTAATCGGTGGTTAAGCCAGTGACTGCTTGAATACCGTCTTGCTCTTGCAGGTCCTGCACGCTAATGCCTGAACCAACATCCATAAATTCGCCAACGAATTTAAAGAAAGCAATGGTGGCACGGCTGGCAAGGTTATATTCGCCCTCAGCATAGCCACTCTTCGCACTACCCTCGGTAATCATTTTGACGACCCAATCCGCCATTTTAGAGCCTTGCTCTGGGCTAGATACAGCAGTGACCGACGCCACATATTCTGGTGCCACTGCGGCCACATATCGAATATCAATACCACCCAAGCTGTGTCCGATTAAGTTGACCTTCTCTTTACCAGTAATGGCAGAGATAGTCTGAACTTGCTGTAACAACTGCTCACCACGGTACTCAGCATTATGAATAGATGAGGTCTTTGTAATATAGACGTCTGTACCGCCTTTCATAAGCGCTTCTGGAATACCATTGAAGTAATCGATTAACCCAAACAAGCGCGTCCAACCGCCTAGCCCATGTGCTAATACGACAGGGTATTGGGTCGCAGTGGCATCATTTCTTGGATTTTTACTAGAGACAAGCTGACAGCCATTAGGATTAGAGCAGTCATAATATTCGGCGGCTTGAGCAGCGACAGGAACGGCGGCGAAGCTTGAAGCAAGCGTTGCTGCTGCAGCTAATTTGGGTAGTATTTTCATAAACATC
This sequence comes from Psychrobacter sp. CX16, assembly GCF_057396245.1. Lineage (NCBI taxonomy): Bacteria > Pseudomonadati > Pseudomonadota > Gammaproteobacteria > Moraxellales > Moraxellaceae > Psychrobacter > Psychrobacter sp. CX16. Next base: position 88,193 of record NZ_JBXYJF010000003.1, on the reverse strand, counting down.
CTTGTAAGGCCAGTGAACGTATTTTATTACACAATTGTAAGTATTTCAATATTTTAGTCACTTATTAGATTGCTAATAAGTGACTAGCACTACTGATAATATGCAATAACTCGACAACTTTCAAGTATTTAATTTTAATTAGCATTTTCAATGATTTACAAAACAAGTGTTTTAAATACCAATAATTAAAAAAGCAGCTTAGAGAATAGATAATCTATCCTACAAGGCGCTTTTATCTAAAATACAGAGCGGTTATCAATTATATGCCCGATAGCGATAGCTTAGCTCAATACATTATTTAACCACTGACCGATAGCTTTAATTTGTGGTAAGCAGACCTGATGCGCCATCGGATAAGTCGTGAATTCAACTGGATAGCCCAGCTGTTTAAGAGAGTCGCCGGCTCGTTGACCTAAAATTACAGGCACCACTGGATCTTGTGTGCCGTGATCAATTTTAACTGGTAATTTAGCATTCGCATCCGAGAAATTCTCGGCATCATCAATTGCCAGATAGGTCGATAAAGCAAGTAAACCTGCCAGCTTTTGTGGATGGGTTAACGCGACTTGATAGGCAATGGCGCCGCCTTGCGAGAAACCGGCAATAACAATATTCTCAGGTAATACGCCGCGCTCTATTTCACGCGTAATCAAATCATTAATGTGCTGTGCTGACTTTTGAATCTGTTCAACATCGACCTTACGCTCGAGGCTCATCTCCAAAATATCATACCAAGCCGGCATCACCATACCACCATTAATAGTAACCGGGATTTGCGGTGCGTGCGGAAAAACAAAGCGAACCGCCAAGTCTGAACTTAACCCAAGCTCCGGCACGACAGGTTCAAAATCATGACCACTAGCGCCCAAGCCATGCATCCAGATGACAGCTTTATCGATGGTTTTATTGGCAGGATTGTGCTCAACGGTGACACAGTCTAAATAAGTTGTCATAGTTATCCTTCTATTTTCATTGTTAGTTATAGGTTGTTCGTTTCTGGTTCTTAATAAATAGTTATTGATGTTGTTTATTGACAGTATCAAGGGGTTTGAACCTTGGTTTAAAAATATCGCAGCGTTGTCATACAATCGTCAATATCTTACGGTAGCTTAACGCTAACACACCTTATGATTCAATGTTGATTTTAACACATCCTCTTATTAGGAACCGTCCATGTTAGCTTGCCAAACGCTTCATTCTCACATTAATAAACTTAAGCCGTCGACTCCTTTTTTTCGTCAGCCTTATGCGCTACCTGTGTTCGCCATTGGTCTTGCCTCGCTTGCGATGACCGGCTGTAATAATGAGCGTAGTGTCACATCCTCTCATTCAGCCTCTACGCCACTGGTTGTAAATAAAGTGTCGAATAACACCTCCAATGGCCAAGGTAATTTTCAGGTCAAACAGGTCGGCTATAGCTATGGTACACGCCCCTTTTATCTGATTGATGATATGGATGAGGGCCCGTTAAAAGAAGAGCTCAAGTCATGTGAGGGACAGACACCTAAAAAGACTGATTTTTCTATCTCTCATCGCGGTGCGCCGCTGCAATATCCAGAACATACCTTCGATGGCTACATGGCAGCCGCTCGCATGGGTGCCGGTATTCTAGAGTGTGATGTGGCCTTTACCAAGGACAAGCAGCTGGTATGTCGTCACGCACAAAATGATTTGCATACCACCACCAATATTTTAGTCACTCCTTTAGCCAATCAGTGTACGCAGCCGCCTAAATTTGATGCGATAGGCAATTTAACCAACGCTGAGAACATTGAATGTCGTACCTCAGATATTAGCCTAGCGCAGTTTAAATCATTGCATGGCAAAATGGATGCAGCAAATAAAAAAGCCAAGACGCTTAAAGAATATATGAATGCCACTGCCCCATGGCGTACTGAGCTGTATAATCAAAACGGGCAGCTATTGAGCTTAGATGAGCACATTGCTCTAACCAAATCCTTGGGTCTTAAGCACACGCCTGAGTTAAAAAGCCCGAGCGAGACCATGCCATTTGGCGATTATACTCAAGCTGATTATCGACAGCAGCTCATTAATGCGTATCGCCGTGCCGGTGTCTCCGCTGACGATGTGTATGCGCAATCCTTTGATATCGAAGATGTGACCGCTTGGCTTAAGACCGCACCTGATTTTGGTAAAAATGCAGTCTATCTAATTGACGACAGCAATGAGACCGCTGCTAATAAAACCTTTGACAAAGATGACTCTACCACATGGAAACATTCACCGCAGCAGCTTAAAGCCATGGGTATTAATATCATTGCCCCAGCAACATGGCTACTGGTCAGCAGTGATGGACGCGGTCATTTGCAGCCATCAGAGTATGCCAAACAAGCCAATAAAGCAGGGCTTGAGATCATCACTTGGTCTATTGAACGCTCAGGTCCACTGGCCAGCGGTGGCGGTTGGTATTACACCGGTCTTGAAGATGCGATTAATAACGATGGTGATATGTTCAATTATATTGATGTGTTGGCCCAAGATGTTGGTGTTAAAGGTATCTTCTCAGACTGGCCAGCGACTGTGACCTATTATGCTAACTGTAAGGGGCTGTAAAGGGCTGTAAGCTAGAGACGGTAGTAAAAGAGTGCTTACACCTCTATTAAAGGGGTCAGATGTGAGTTAAATTAGTCCTTATTCAATAAGCACAAACATTGAGAGGTTTATTAAGGATTTAATTTATCATGCTCACCACTTTATTAGACACCCTACTGCAATTGCCACTCTGGCATCTATTGATATTATTTGCTTTAGGCATAGTCTCTTTTTTAATTTCGACCCTATCTGGCGGCGGCGGCGCGTTATTATTAATACCGGCGGTGTCTTGGTTAATAGGTGCCCCCGCCGCACCGCCGATTATTAACCTAGGTACGTTTTTATCACGCCCCTCACGCATGGTACTGTTTTGGCATGACATCGATTGGCGCCTTATTAAATATTATGTGCCCAGTGCCATTGCTGGTGCTTGGCTCTCTGGTCTCATCTTTAGTCGCTTAAATGCTGGCTGGATACAATTAGCAGTCGGTATCTTTTTGGTCTCCACTTTAGTTCAATACAAATTTGGCAAAGTAGATAAAACCTTTGATATGCCCAAATTAGGCTTTGCGCCTTTGGGCTTTATGGTGGCTTTTATTAGCACCTTGGTTGGTGGCCTTGGACCTGTATTAAATCCTTTTTATATGAATGCAGGGCTCAAAAAGGAGGACTTAATTGCTACCAAAACCGCCAACTCCTTTTTTGTGGGTATCGCTCAGATTAGTAGCTATGCTTTTTTTGGTATATTAACCGTTCAATTATGGATTTACGGTCTTGCGTTAGGCATCGGCGCAATTGTCGGTAATATTATTGGCAAGCACTTTTTAGCTGGCATGAGTGTCACCCAGTTTCGCACCGCTTTGCTGATTCTGATGAGCGTCAGCGGGGTGATTATGATAGTAGATAATATAGATGTGCTGTTAGACGCATTCTCATAATTATTTGTCAGCTTCTTATGCTTCATCAAATTTTCATAATCTGCTCATCGTAATCACACACCTGCCAATATGGGGTATGCTAGGATATAGAAATATTATTAACACTCTATTCTTCTTATATTTCCCCTATTTGGCCAATATTATGACTCCCTCTGCAACACATTCAGCCCCTTCTCATAGCGCTCAGCCGCATATTCTTTTGGTCGAAGACGATCCTGCCATTGCTACCTCATTAAAAGTCACTTTTAAGCGCGAGGGCTGGCAGGTTACTTGGCTCGATAACGCCACCAGTGTATTGCCAACCTTGACCGATTTTCATAATCATCAACAGCCATTATCGGGCATTATTTTGGATGTGGGCCTGCCAGATGGGGATGGCTTAAGTCTGTGTCAGAATATCCGTCATGCCGATCATATTGGCAACTTAATGCAGCTTCCCATTGTATTTCTGACTGCTCGCAGCGATGAAGTTGACCGTATTTTAGGTCTAGAGATGGGCGGTGATGATTATTGTCCAAAACCTTTTAGCCCAAGAGAGTTGGTCGCTCGTCTAAAAGCCATTTGGCGCCGAGAACAAATTACCGCGAGCAGTGTTGAAGCGCAGCCAGCCGAGACAGAAGAAGACATTACTCCGCAACAGTTTGAGCTTGATTCTGGTGTCTGGCGCTACGAGCCACTGACCTACACCTTGTATTGGAATGATCACAAGCTTGAACTGAGTAACACTGAACGCAAACTGTTATTGGCTTTATTAGCCAATCCCGACCGTGTATTTAGCCGTGAACAACTGCTCAGCGCCATTAGTGAATATCCAGATCACCGTCTAGCGCGCACTATTGATAGCCATGTGAAATCTATCCGCAAGCAGTTGGTACAAATCAATCCCTCTAATGATATTGAAATCATCCACACCCACCGCGGGCTCGGTTATGGACTGTGCGGCTCATGAGTAATGCCCTACCCGATGACGATGACGCTAATAAAATAGCCCAATCTAGTGAAAATACTGCGCATAATTGGTACGCCAAACTCCATCCCATTGGTAAAGACAATGGTACGGAGCCGCAGCAGCAACCGCCTAAGAAAATACTGAATCTAAGTTTGTTTTTTAGAATTTGGATAGCCGTTGGGGTGATCGTGATCATCTCTGGCATTGTGGTTTTTAATCAGCTGTTTAACTATGTGCGCCCGATTACCCAGCAGGTGATTGAAGATACCTTGGTCGATACCTCAAAGCTACTGGCGGCAAGTTTGCAGTCTGCGGTTGAGTCTGGAGAGATATACGACGAGCGATATCAGCAAATGCTAGACAATGCCTTTACCGACCCTAGCGATAGTAATCAAACAGCAAAGACCGTTAGTGAAAATGCGGATGCTCAACTCAATTCAAATATGACCGACGCCACTTGGTATCATCAAAAGACACACAGTAGCTTTCGTGTTTATGTTACCGATGCCAAAGGCAAAGTCATTTACGACTCTCTACCCAAGATTGATACTCAGCAAACAGCCATTTCACAAAATTCAGACACAGATACGCCTGATAGTAATGCCGAGGGAGAGGATTATTCGCGTTGGAATGATATTAATCTGACTCTAAAAGGTGAGTATGGGGCGCGTACTACCCGCAAAGACCCTAATGACTCGACCACTTCTATTATGTATGTGGCGCAGCCCATATATGACAGCAATAACAATCAAATCATTGGTGTGGTCAGCGTTGGTAAACCCACCTCAACCATTCTTCCCTACCTTGATGCCACCCGCCAGCGTATGTTAACTGCGTCGTTTATTATTAGCGTGATGGCGTTATTTATGGCAGGATTGATTGCTTGGTGGCTGCAACAAAGTACCTTATTGGTGACACGTTATACCCAAGCTTTGGCGCAAGATACCAAAAAGCCGTACTTTTATTTGGGGCGTGAACTAAATGAGTTGACCGATACAATTGAGAGCATGAAGCATCGACTGGAAAACCGTGCTTATGTAACCGATTATGTGCACACGTTAACGCACGAACTTAAAAGCCCATTGACTGCCATTCGCGCCAGCGGTGAGCTATTAGAAGAGACCGACTTAGACAGTGAAGACCGGCTAATGCTAAGCCAAACAATTACTGAGCAAAGCATCAAACTGCAATCTCTAATTGATAGGCTATTATTATTAGCAAAAATTGAGCAGCCGACCTTTAAATTAAGCAGGCAAGCAATTAATCCAGATGCCCTTTTAAAGACCTTGATTGATGGCAGTGAGATGCAGCGTCAGCATCAACACGTTGTGATTGACTATCAAAATAAGCTACAGCATCCAGAGGATACTCGCATACTTGCCGATGAGTTTTGGATGACCCAAGCGCTGCAAAATATTTTGGATAATGCGTTATATTTCGCTCATACGCAGGTCAATATGATACTCACCACTGATTATCATGGAAAAGCGCCTTATATTAAGCTTTCTATTGCCAACGATGGTGAAGCAATCCCTGAGTATGCATTAGATAAAGTATTCGACCGTTATTTTAGTTTGTCACATCAATATACCAAACCTACGACGCCATCCATGCAGCAATCGACCGCCAATCGCCAAGGCAAAAAAGGCACAGGACTGGGTTTAACCTTAGTTAAACAAGTTATTGAACGTCATGGCGGGCATGTTGATATTCATAATATAGTCTCGATTACTAACATCTCTACAGAGAATGCAGATAGCAATACTGCCGGTGTCGAGGTGACGATTCATCTGCCTATAGCGAACTTAACGCAAGTCGCAAATTAGATAGCTAAAGCGTTATCGCCAAGACAGCCAAACTAAATTGCATCCACAAAAAAGGCTCTACAGTTAATACTATAGAGCCTTTTAGTTAGGTGCTTGTTTTACAAGCTAATCCTTGCAGTTATTCCGCCTCGCTTAGTGGAATAATATGGTTTTTTTGACCACTACCGAGCATTACTTCACTGCCGATACCGTCAGGATTACCCTCTAAATATTCTTTTAGTTTGGCAATCGCCTGCTCATCACCACTGTCGATAATACGTTGCTGAATCAGTTCAACAGGCGGAATTGGCAAGTTTTTGAGTAATGACAACAGTTGGTCGTTATCGCCTTTGAGCGTTACCATCTCGATAAGCTTACGCGCATCAATAGGAAGGTCGGGCGTCGACTGTGCCATTAGCGCCAAGTGATAAGCACCAAACGTATCTTCGTCTTCTAAAACGCGTTCTTGAATCGCTTTATAAGTCTGATTGGTTGCTCCGCCTGCCACGCTGACTAAGTGAATACATCTCAGTGCTGATTGTGGCTCATTATTGATGATATCCAAAATCTCAGCAGACTGTTTTTGCATCTCTTGTTTTTTGGCAATTAATTTGGCTTCAGAGTTCATAATATCTTCCTATTTGTTGTTTTACTCTATTGTGAAAGGTTATCTAATATCTTATTAACCTAATCCGTTAACTGCTGCTTTGTCTTTTAAAAGAGTTTGCTAAGTTATTAAACCAATAGAGCTTTTGTACTTATTCTCTATATGGGGTCTATTAGAAAGTTATAAAGTTTAAATTGTATAAATTACGTTATTGATTAGTTTTATTAATCAAAATATGGCACTCAAAAAAAAGCCTCAGGGTTAGTCTGAGGCTCTTTTGTATGTTGAGCTGAATACTAACCATTAGCCGGCTGGGCTATGTTCTTCTACTAAGGTCTTTAATTCGCCTGACTGATACATCTCTAAAATAATATCAGAACCACCCATTAACTCACCGTTAATCCATAACTGTGGGAACGTTGGCCAGTTTGCAATTTTTGGTAACGTTGCACGGATATCTGGATTCTCAAGAATGTTAACAAACGCAAATGGACGACCGATTTGAGTCAATACTTCAATCGCACGTGCTGAGAAACCACACTGTGGAAATTGCGGTGTGCCTTTCATATATAAAAGCACTGGATTTTCTTTGATTTGGTTGCGAATCAACGTTTCGATGTCATTGGCTGCGTTTGGGGCTTGGTCAGTCATAATAAATCCTTCATTGGGATATCAGTTTGATAATGGCTAACTGCTTAGTTTGATTTACTATTTACGCTTATTGCTAATAATAAGGCCATAAAATCAAAATAAGTGGTTAAAATGTGTCAGATAACTCATTAATGGGGATGCAAATAAAAAAGTCAACAGTGGTGCTTTAGCAATAGAGGCTATCAGCTATTTATCGTTGCTAAGTAAAACAACAGCGCTTACCATAATACCTTCTTGACGTCCGGTAAAGCCCAGTTTTTCAGTCGTCGTCGCTTTGACGCTGATTATATCAATATCTGTCTGCAAATCCTCAGCTATATTACTGCGCATGGCCAAATTATGCTTAGCTAATTTAGGGCGCTCACACATTACTGTGATATCCGCATTCACCAGATGATAGCCTTTTTGCTTTACTAAATCATACACATGACGCAGCAGTACTCGAGAGTCAAGACCAGCGTTCTCTTCTGCAGTATCAGGAAAATGCTGTCCGATATCGCCTAAGGCCAATGCGCCCAGTAGCGCATCAGCAAGCGCATGCAGTACCACATCGCCATCAGAATGCGCCAGTAAGCTGTGCGTATGCTCGATATTCACGCCAGCTAATATGACATATTGCTGCGACTCGCCCGCTTCAAGCGGCCTGTCATAAAAGGCGTGTACGTCAATACCTTGTCCAATCCTTATCATTATTGCCTCATCAGTGTTATAATTCTCCCAAATTTTATCATAGTTTCTGACGCTTATGACGACCTCTCTCTCATCCCAAAATACCGACTATCATTTACCCGCTCTACGCCTAAGCGATGTACACAATCCGAGTCAAACTCGCGTCATTGTGGGTATGTCTGGTGGCGTGGATTCTTCTGTATCAGCAGTACTGCTGCAACAGGCCGGCTTTCAGGTAGAAGGCCTATTTATGAAAAACTGGGAAGAAGATGATGGCACCGAGTACTGCACTGCTATGGAAGACTTAGCCGATGCGCAGGCAGTGTGTGACAAGATCGGTATTACCTTACATACTGCAAACTTCGCGATGGAGTATTGGGACCGAGTGTTCGAGCATTTCTTAGCCGAATACCAATCCGGCCGTACGCCAAATCCAGATATTCTGTGTAATAAAGAAATTAAGTTCAAAGCCTTTTTGGACTACGCCGTGACCTTAGGTGCAGATTATATTGCCACCGGTCATTACACCCGCCGCAGCATTAATTATCAGCGCGAAGATGGCCTAGAAGTCGCTCATCTCATGCGTGGTCTCGATAATAATAAAGACCAAAGCTATTTCTTACATGCTGTTGGCGGTGACAAGATTGCTAAGACCTTGTTCCCTGTTGGCGAATTAGAGAAGCCTGAAGTACGCCGTATTGCTGAAGAGCATGACCTCGCAACGGCTAAAAAGAAAGATTCTACAGGTATTTGCTTTATTGGTGAGCGCCGCTTTAAGGACTTCTTGCAGCAGTACTTGCCGGCTAAGCCCGGTAATATCGTCACTGATGATGGCGTTACTATTGGCAAGCATGATGGCCTGATGTATTACACCTTAGGTCAGCGCGGCGGTATTGGCATTGGCGGCGTTAAAGACCGACCTGAAGAGCCATGGTTTGTGCTGCAAAAAGACTTGAGTAATAACGAGCTAATCGTGGGTCAAGGTCATGACCATGCTATGCTACTAAGCCAAAGCTTAACCGCTTATAAACTTGACTGGGTTGAGCGTGTCGCACCGGCCGCTATATTTAGTGAGCAAGGTCTAAAGTGTATGGCCAAAACCCGTTATCGTCAGCCTGATCAAAGCTGTACTGTATTTGTCGATAAAGAGGATGACAATAAAGTTAAGGTTATCTTTGATGAGCCGCAGCGTGCGGTTACTCCAGGTCAATCCGCTGTATTTTATATTGGTGAAGTTTGCTTAGGCGGCGGTGTGATTGAGTCGTTTGAGTAGCTTAGCTAATAACGCCAGTTTTTTAGACTTTACAAGTCACTGTGTGTAATTAGTTGCTATAATTACAAACCACGGTAATTACAAACTGTATTTCATTTAAGTTTTGCTATTTTGTCTGACTTTTGCTGCCAATCACGACATCCTTTTTTATTTATCGCTTTAAAGAATTAGCGTTTACTAAATTTATTTTTCACCCACTGAGCTAAAGGATATTTATGTCTGCCTCTTTATCTGCCTTAACCGCCCTATCTCCAATTGACGGTCGCTATGCCAGCCGTGCTGACTCATTACGCGCTCACTTATCAGAGTTTGGTCTTATTAAAGCCCGAGTTACTGTTGAGATTCGCTGGTTACAAGCCTTAGCTGATAACGACGCCATTACTGAATTGGCCAAATTTGATCACGATACCAATGCCTTTTTAGACGCCATCGTTGATAACTTTAGCGAAGACGACGCACAAGCGATTAAAGATATCGAAAAAACCACCAACCATGATGTTAAAGCGGTTGAGTACTTCATCAAAGACAAATTCCGCGGCAATGCTCAGTTAGAAGACAGCCTAGAATTTATTCACTTTGCTTGTACCTCGGAGGACATAAACAACCTATCTTATGCGTTAATGCTAAAAGACAGCCGTGACATCGTCGTTGCTAAATTGCAAGAAGTGACAGACTCTATTGTGGCACTGGCGAAAGAACACGCCAAACAGCCTATGTTGTCTCGTACCCACGGTCAGACTGCTAGCCCAACAACTTTGGGTAAAGAGATGGCCAATGTGGCTTATCGCCTAGCCCGTCAAATTAAGCAAATCAATCAAGTAGAACTATTAGGTAAAATTAACGGTGCCGTTGGTAATTACAATGCTCACCTATCTGCTTATCCAAATGTTGATTGGACAGCACATGCACAGCAATTTATCACTGAGCGCTTAGGCCTAACTTTTAACCCATACACCACTCAAATTGAGCCACACGACTATATCGCTGAGCTATTTGATGCGCTGCGCCGTTTTAACACTGTGCTAATCGATTTTAACCGTGATATCTGGCAGTACATCAGCTTAGGCTATTTCAAGCAAAAACTTAAAGACGGTGAAGTGGGTTCATCAACTATGCCGCATAAGGTTAACCCGATTGATTTTGAAAACTCTGAAGGTAACTTAGGCGTTGCAAATGCTATGCTTGCACATTTAGGCGAAAAACTGCCTATCTCTCGTATGCAGCGCGACCTATCTGACTCAACCGTTCTACGTAATATTGGTGTTGGCCTTGCTCAAGGTATGATTGCTTATGATGCATGCTTAAAAGGCGTTGGCAAACTAGAAGTCAATCCTGAGAAGCTTGATAGCGATTTAGATAATGCACAAGAAGTATTGGCAGAGCCTATCCAAACTGTGATGCGCCGCTACCGTGTAGAAAACCCATACGAGAAGCTAAAAGCCTTAACCCGTGGTCAAGCCATGACCCGTGAGAAAATGCTTGAGTTTGTCGATAGTAATGAGCTAGATGCTGTGCCAGATGCCGACAAAGCCCGCCTACGTGAGCTAACCCCTGCGACCTATATTGGTAATGCAGATGAGCAAGCATTGGCTATCGATGAGTGGATTGCCAAGCTATAAGTAATCACTTATTGCCGATAGTATGACAAAGACAGCAAGTCCTCGCTTGAATCACCCTATCGTCAATGCTTGCCTGATAGTGGTCACTTTAGTGATGCTACTGGCAAGCATTCATCCTTTAAATTGGAGCGATTATCTGCTGCATCAAGCAGGTACGGTTATTTTTATGGCGGTGCTATGGCTTTGTTATCGAAGGTGTGATAGCAGGCCTTTATCGTTTTTATTGGCCAGTGTGTTTATTATGATTCACATCATTGGGGCAAGATATTTATACTCTTACGTCCCTTATAATGATTGGACTCAGCAGCTATTTTCAATTGATTTAAATGAGGTGTTTGGTTGGCAGCGTAACATGTATGACAGGCTGGTACATTTCAGTTATGGCTTGCTATTACTTCCGCTAATGTACGATGTGTTTCGTCATTTTATGCCAAGCTTATCGCTCAAAACCTTACTACTGCTTGTGCTTCAGTTTAATCTGGCAAGCAGTGCTTTGTATGAGCTATTTGAATGGTCAATCGCCATCACCTTATCACCAGAAGCTGCTGAGGCGTATAATGGTCAGCAGGGTGATCTATGGGATGCACAAAAAGATATTGCCATCGCCTTTTTAGGCAGCATTATCAGTGCTTTGATTTATTGGTTTAAGCGTAAAACGATATCATCCGTGCTAGAAGACGGCTAGAGTCTTCAAACGAGTGGTCTACTCTTGATTGTGGCTTACCTTATTATTGTTAATTATCTCATACTGGCTAATCACCGCCTGGGATAACCGCACGAGTCACTGCTGCCGTGCCTTTTACCACGCCTTTGGTAGTTTTATAAGCCACTTTCACAGGCACAGTCACCACTTTGTGAATACATGCTTGCAAAATTATGCTACTAATAATGATGGTAATAAAGGTTAGCTTCTTCATAAATATCCTAAAATATTAAGGGATTTATCTGCACCTACAATCATAAACTATTCACGTCATTTGCTAAAGCTTTTCCTCGACACTTTTATTCATCGTATGACATGGACTTATCAATGAGCGCACTTAATTTTTGCTTACCGGATCATATTACCCCTGAACAGTTTTTGGCAGAATATTGGCAAAAAAAGCCGTTGTTAATCAAACAAGGCTTACCGCAACTTGCTGATATGTTTGAGCCTGAGGATATTTTAGGCCTCAGCTTAGATGAAGCAGCAACTGCCCGCTTGATTACTCAGCACAAAATAGACAATGATAGCGAACATAACGAGCAATGGAAACTGCAACAAAGCCCACTATCTGAAGAGATGTTTGCTGATTTACCTGAACAATGGACGGTACTGGTACAGAACTTAGAACAATGGTCACCAGAGCTTGGTCAATTATGGAATGCATTTGACTTTATTCCGCAGTGGCAGCGTGACGATATTATGGTGTCGTATGCACCTTTTGGCGGATCTGTGGGCAAGCATTATGATGACTATGATGTGTTCCTTGCTCAAGGCTATGGTCATAGACGCTGGCAACTGGGCAAATACTGCGACTTAACCACTGAGTTTATTCCAAATCAGCCGATTCGTATTTTTGATGACATGGGCGATATTATCTTTGATGAGATATTAGAGCCTGGCGACGTACTATATGTACCGCCTAAGCTGTCGCATTATGGGGTTGCTCAAGATGACTGTATAACCTTTTCATTTGGCTTTAGACGTCCGAACGTGATGCAAGTATTGGATAGTTTGGTCGATACGGCCACTACCGATGCGTCGCTTTTTGTGCCTATGTTACTTGAGCAAGCGATGCAGCCGGCAGGTCAGTTAGATAAAGCCAGTATTGACCAGATTAAAGCACAGCTACTTGAAATGCTACAGTCGCCCAAGGGAGATAAGATTATTGAGCAAGCCGTGAGTGAAGTGGTCAGTAAGCGTGAATATGAGCTGCTTATTCCAGAAGAGTCGCTAGATGCTCAACAGTTACAGCAAGCGTTATATGAAGGCGCTGTACTTCGCCCAGACTATAGTAGCCGTCTTATCTATACTCATATTGATAATGAGCTGCGCCTTTACGCGAACGGTCAATATTTGAATGATATTAGTGATTTTGAAGCCAGCTTATTAAGGCGCTTGGCAGATGGTGAGTCGTTAAGTGAAGAAGACTTATCATTAGCGGACAAATTATCTGTACAAACTGTTATGGCTTGGCTTGAAAACAGCTGGGTATGGTTAGACTTCTAATCAGGTTATTAGCACATCTTTATCTAGGCCATTTACAAATTTACGCTTATAAAATATTAGTTTACATATGTAAACACATTGAGCGATATTTCCTTCTATAATAAACTTATGATTTAGTAGAGGTGATAAGCTGCCTCTATTATGACTAAAAGGGACAACAACAAAATTAGACATCAAATAGAGCAATAATTTGTAGGAGACAGCAATCATGACAAACAAAACTGATAAAACGACCAAAATGGCACGTAACGATATTAACCAAGATCATTTAGATAAACAAGATCAGCAGCGTACTGATGACTGTGCGTTAGATATGATGAAAGGCATGCACGAGCATGAAGATCATGAAGAAGAAAAAGACAGCTAATTTGTCTTACGCACCTTTTAAACAAAAAGAAGACGCCTAATTTAGGCGTCTTCTTTTTTATTGATACCAATATATTGATATCAATTAGGGTCAGAGAAATCTAAAATAGCAACAACTCGACCGAGCGCCAGTACTACAAAAGTAGGCTTAGAGAGGTTAACACTGTAACAATTTAGTAGTTCGCTGACTATCAATTAGCTGTCTGAATCATCATCCATATTTAGTAATGCATCGCTCATGGCCACGGTATTAAAGCCGCCATCGACAAACAATATCTCACCCGTAATACCAGACGCCCAAGGTGACAATAAGAATAAGGCGGCATTGCCCACCTCTATCTGACTGACATTACGCTGTAGCGGTGCTATTTTGGCGTTAACATCGAGCATTTTACGAAATGACTTAATACCACTGGCTGCCAAGGTACGAATTGGCCCAGCAGAGATTGCATTGACTCGGATACCTTCAGGACCCAAGGACGCAGCCAGATAACGCACGCTGGCCTCCAGACTGGCTTTTGCCATACCCATAACATTATAATTAGGCAATACTGAGGTGCTGCCTTGATAGGTCAATGTCAGTAATGCGCCTTTACGTTTTGATAATAGCTCTCGTGATGCTTTTGCCAACGCGACAAAACTATAAGCAGAGATATCATGCGCAATCGCACTACCCTCACGAGTAGTGACGTCTGTAAAATCACCATTGAGCTCTTCAGCAGGTGCAAATCCAATGGCATGCACCACACCATCGATGCCATCGCTCCAATGTTCGCTGACCGTATCAAAGCAGTCTTTTATCTGCTCATCCGATGAGACGTCACAAGCGACAACCAATTCTGCACCAAATTTTTCGGCGGCCTTATCCACGCGTTTTTTCATTTTTTGGTTAGGATAAGTCAGAATTAGTGACGCCCCTTCGCGGTGTAATGCTTCTGCAATTGCCCAAGCGATTGATAATTTACTGGCAATGCCGGTCACCACAAATCGCTTTCCATGTAACAACATAGTTAAACTCCAAGATTTATTATTCTAATACGAGCATTTTCGATGAAAATTTAAAAATAATCCGCTATTTTTTGACAAAGACCTTTACAATTTATCTATAGCCGTTAAGCTATAGCATTCTTTTATTTTGCTACTGATGACTATGTGTGATTCTAATTCAAATTCGTCAAATACGCCACTAGATCCAAGGCTACCTAGCCCAGATCTTTATGCCAAACTCATCGCCTCAACCGGTGAGGATTTAAGCCGTCCAGGATTACTAGATACTCCGACCCGTGCGGCAAAGGCTTTTGGTTATCTTACCCAAGGGTATCATCAATCCTTAGAGGAAGTCACCAATCAAGCGGTATTTCCAACCGATAACTCAGAACTGGTACTAATACACAACATTGAGTTCTACTCTTTATGTGAACACCACCTATTGCCTTTCTATGGTGTGGCTCATGTTGGTTATCTGCCCGATGGCAAAGTATTGGGCCTATCTAAAGTTGCGCGTATTATAGATATGTTTGCACGCCGCTTACAGATTCAGGAGAACTTAACCGAGCAGGTTGCTGAAGCCATTATGGAGGTCACGGGTTGTCGCGGCGTCGCTGTAGTCATGGATGCCTCGCACATGTGTATGATGATGCGTGGTGTCAATAAACAGCGCTCAAGCACACGCACCACCTCTATGCTAGGCGTGTATAAAACTGACGTGCAAGCCCGTAATGAATTCTTATCGGCAGTGCCTCAGTCCAAACTGTAGATACCGTAACTGATGGTTTATGCTAAATAAACTGTGGTTCTTAGCAACTACGCATAAAAAATAGCACCTTCCTTAGGTGCTATTTTTTTGCTTTATTTATTAGGGCGTGTGGAACATTCGACCATGGCACTGGCGGCGACTATTTTTTAGTCAATATGCAGTGAAATTTTTGACGCTTAGTCATTCTAAGTTAGACAATTTCGCAATATATTGGCAAAAAAGAGTCCCGCCCCTGAGAACGGATTAAGCAAAGCACTGCTTTGCCCGTTCGCAAGGCGAGAGCTGTGCTCGAGTGAGGCTGATGCTAAAATCGCCCCAGACGTTGTTGCAAACCTAGTCAAGGTCTAGACATTAACGACGGTTTACGCCTAGTCTGAAACAATTTTAGCTATCAGCAGTGCTAATTTGCGAATGTTCCACACGCCCTAATAAAGAAACCATAAAAAAGCGACCCAATTCGGGTCGCTTTTTTAGCTAATAAGATGAACTATCTCATTTGTGCTTTAAGTTATCTATGCTTGAAGAAAGTGGCTTAACGCTCTAGATACTGAATCTTGCCTTCCACACCGTCCCACTTTTCAGCGTCAGGTAGTGGACCTTGCATTTCAATGATGTTTGGCCATTCTTCTGCAAGCTCAGCGTTTAGCTCAATAAACTCTTCTTGGCCTTTAGGCACTTCGTCTTCAGAGAAAATCGCATTTGCTGGACATTCAGGTTCACACAACGCACAGTCAATACATTCATCAGGGTGAATGACCAAGAAGTTAGGCCCTTCATAAAAGCAGTCCACAGGGCAGACTTCAACACAATCGGTGTATTTGCAGCGGATGCAATTATCAGTGACAACAAATGTCATAGCGAGCTACCTTTATAAAAGTTATCTTAGCAGTCTATGTCAGTCACTATGGCGTATGGTGCTCTTATGATAATCACTGGATAAAAATCTATTATCAGTGACCAAGAGTCCATCTCAAGCTAAGTGAAATGTGCAACCAAGATAAATTAGGAGTGAGTAATAAGATTAATTTAGGGTGCTATTTTACCCTGTTAAGGTCTATTTCACAAATTCGCATCAGTCAAGTTTTGTTGCCTGTTTTAATTCATAAATTAAATCCAGTGCTTGCTTCGGCGTAAGCTCATCAGGTTGCAGCTGCTGTAGCCTCTCTAAAAGAGCGTTAGCCTTAGCGTCTATAGGGCTAGGCGCTATATTTATAGCTGACTGCTGGGCAACTAAATCCTCTTTTTCTAAGTGAGAATTATAGTGTTCCGTCGCAGAACCAGCCTCGGTTTGTCGCTTATTTACACCGCTATCGTCAGCATTTGCATAAGCTTTATCGAATTTAGCATGATTATCATCAGTATCTAGCGATTCAAAATCGAATCCATTCTCAATGCTATCTATTGATTGGTTTAGTGGCTTGGTCAATAAAGTGTTTTGCTCGTTAAGATAATGCTGAGCGGCTTCTAAAACGCTGTCGGGGATACCGGCCATTTTTGCCACGTGCAGACCAAAGCTTGAGCTGGCAGCGCCTTGTTGAATTTTGTGCAGCAGTAATAGCTGTCCATCAATATGACTGGCTGCCACATGCACGTTGCGCAGTTGATGTCTAAGCGCGTCTTGATGGGCAAGCTCGGTCAACTCAAAATAATGGGTAGCAAATAAAGTCAGGCTACGCATAACACAAAGCTGTACTGCACAAGCATGAGCGATGGCCAGACCATCTGTGGTCGAGGTACCGCGTCCAACTTCATCCATCAGCACCAAGGAGCGATCAGTGGCTAAATTTAGAATTTGAGCGGTCTCAATCATCTCAACCATAAAGGTGGATTTACCGCCTGCCAAGTCATCGGCAGAGCCAATACGGGTAAAAATACGGTCGATATCACCGATAATGGCTTTTGAGGCAGGCACAAAGCTACCACAGCAGGCAAGCAATACAATCAAAGCTGTTTGACGCATATAAGTGGATTTACCACCCATATTCGGGCCAGTAATAAGTAAAAGTCGCTCGGGATTTTCTACCGTACCTAACTGGCAGTCATTTGCCACGAAGTGTTGAGGACTGGAGGTGCTGCCGGCTTGATGATTGGCGATTTTGGGCTGACTCATGGCTTCAACCACCAAGTGACGCCCGGCTTCGATATTAATATAACTGCTGCTGCTATCGAGAGCAGGACGCACCCAGTTATTCTCTTTGGCCAGTATTGCCCAATTAAGCAACACATCAATTTGAGCCACTGCCGCACTGAGACGCTGAAGATGGCTTAGCTGCTCGCTTAAATCGAGCAATAGCTTTTGATAGAGCGCCTTTTCAAGGGCCAGTGCATTAGTCTGCGCATCAAGATAGTTAATCTCTAAATCTTTTAGCGGCTCGGTAATAAAGCGCTCGCTGTTCTTTAAGGTTTGACGGCGGATAAAATGATCAGGTGCTTGAGCCGCTTGTCCTTTTGGCAGTTCAAAATAAAAACCGCTCACTTTATTAAAGCCAACTTTTAAGCTCGGCAATTGATGTTCATGGCGTGCGTCATTTGCCATGTCATCCAAGGTTTCTTGAATATTGTCATGCAAATGCACCAGACGATCAAAATCCTCATCAAAGCCTGTCGCAATCATACCGCCATCACGAATGTGCGCTGGTGGCTCTTCTACGATTGCAGACTCTAAAAGTGCTTTGATATCCAACAGCTCTACATGCTGTTCGGGCAGTTGACCGCTTAGCATCGGTAGCAAGCCTGAATCATCAGAATTTAGCCCCATATTTTGTAGGGAGTTTGCCAATTGCTGACTGTGATGGATACTGTCTGCTAAGCGGCGTAGGTCACGAGGCTTAGCACTGTGCAGACCAATACGACTGCTAATACGTTCAATATCAAAGATATTATGTAGCGTTTCTTGTAGTGTTATAAGGTTAGATAGCGTAGGCTGATTTACCAACCACTCAACTGCATCAAGGCGTTGTATTAAGGTGCCTTGTGATTGAGCCAAACGTAGGGGACGCTTTAATTGATTAGCGAGCAGGCGTTTACCCATAGGCGTTTGACACTGATTAACCACGGTCAATAGACTGGTGCCGGTCGGACTAACTGGCGCAAATAGCTCTAGGTTACGACTGCTGATATCATCAATAATCAGATAGTCTTCATCTCGTTCAACGATAAGCTCGGTCACTTGCGGCGTATGGCGCTGCTGCGTTTGCTGTGCATAATGAATCAGTGCTGCGCTACTGGTCTGAGCGACTATGCTATCAGCAATGCCAAGACCCTCTAATGTTTGTACATTAAATTGTCGGCATACGGTTTCGCCGGCATGCTGTGGATGAAAGTCACTGGCGGCGACACTAATCACCGGACAATACAGCTTGTCTTGTAGCCAGTGTCGCCAATCATCACTAAGGGTCTCAGAAATGATGACTTCACTTGGCGCAAAGCGGGTTAACACCGTAAGTAAGCGCTGTTTTAGGATATTTTCATAATCAGTACTCTGACTCTGCGACGCTAGCTGATTATCAGTGTTGAGCAGTGTTTGAGTGCGTAAAGTACCGGCATTGATGTCCAGTTGACTGACACCAATTTGCATGTATTTAAGCTTGTTAGCCCCTTTACCAAGCTTTAGGTCAATGGCGACCACGCTCGGTGTTTGATTGGGCGCAATGAGAGCATCATCGGTCAATGTTCCCGCAGTTAGCTTTTTAACTACTTCACGGCGCATAATGCCTTTATTGGCCGGTTTGTCTGCTTCATCATCGGCAGTAGGCTCTTCTTCGACTTGCTCACAAATCACTACAGTTTCGCCTGCCGCAATGAGACGTGCCATATAGCTTTCTGCGGCGTGAAAGGGAACCCCTGCCATGGCAATATTATTTCCGGCTTTGTCATTACCGCGGCGGGTTAGGGTGATGTCTAAGATATCAGCGGCGCGCTGTGCATCTTCAAAAAACAGCTCATAAAAGTCGCCCATACGGTATAGCAGTAATGCATGCGGATATTGAGCTTTTAAAGTGAGATATTGCACCATCATTGGCGTGTGGTCATCCAGATTATACTGGGTGCCAGCGATGTTTAAGATATTAGTATTACTTCGATTACTTGGGGTATTAGACATAGTAGACGCTTAAGCAAAGTCGCAAATAAAAATTAAAAAGAGAGGAGACAGCCGAATTCGATGTTATAAAAGAGGTTATCAAAAACCACCATTTTAACATCTATTGCCTAATAAATAATGGGGGCGCATACCTTATTGAACAACCAGAGATAGTAAACATTCATGCTGATTTTAGGAAAAAGAATAAATATATTGTGAGTGTAGAATCACTTGCCCTTGTATCTATCAATACTGTTACCATATATAATAAATAAAATTTTTTTCGGTCGGCACCTAAAGATGCCAGACTCAGTCGATAGATAGGTCCACAAAGTTATGTTGTCAAAAATAGTCGGAAGCGTTATTGGAACAAAGAACGATCGTGAGCTGAAACGTATGCGTCAGATTGTCGCAAAAGTGAATGCTCAAGAAGAGGCAGTTGCTGCGCTCACAGATGAGCAGCTTCGCGAAAAGACGGCAGAGTTTAAGCGTCGTTTCGATGAAGGCGCCAGTTTAGACTCTTTGTTGCCCGAAGCCTTTGCGGTGTGTCGTGAAGCCTCGAAGCGTGTACTGGGTATGCGCCATTATGATGTGCAGATTATCGGTGGTATCACCTTGCATGAAGGCAAAATTGCCGAGATGCGTACTGGTGAGGGTAAAACCTTAATGGCGACTCTTGCCATTTACCTAAATGCCATCAGCGGTAAAGGCGTGCACGTAGTTACTGTCAACGATTACTTAGCGGCGCGCGATGCAGAGTTAAACCGTCCATTATTTGACTTCTTAGGTTTAACGGTTGGCGTTATCTACTCGCAGCAGCCACCTCAAGAGAAGATTGAAGCCTATCAATCTGATATTACTTATGGTACTAACAACGAATACGGCTTTGATTATCTGCGCGATAACATGGTGTTTAGCCTGGCTGAGAAAAAACAGCGCCCGCTTAACTACTGTATTATTGATGAAATTGATTCTATCTTAATTGATGAGGCGCGAACGCCGCTGATTATCTCAGGTCAAGCCGATGATTCATCTGCAACTTATGCGCTGATTAATACCATTATTCCTCGATTGAACCGTTCGCAAGATGAAGAAGCTAATAAGAATAATGAAGATGGCGACTTCTGGATTGATGAGAAAAACCGCTCAATTGAGATTAGCGAAAAAGGTTACGAGAAGATTGAGTCTTTCTTAATCGAAGTGGGCGAGCTTGACGAGAATGAAAGTTTATATAGCCCAACCCGTCTGCCATTATTAGCTCATGTACAAGCAGCAATTCGTGCGCATCATATCTTTGTGAAAAACGTGCACTACATCGTTGATGATGGCGAAGTAATTATTGTTGATGAAAATACGGGCCGTACCATGCCGGGTCGCCGCTGGTCAGATGGTCTGCATCAGGCAGTTGAAGCTAAAGAGGGCGTTGAGATTCAAGCAGAAAACCAAACGCTTGCAACAACCACTTTCCAAAACTATTTCCGTCTCTATGAGAAGCTATCAGGTATGACTGGTACAGCCGATACCGAAGCGGCTGAATTTAAATCAACGTATGACATCGACGTCGTGGTTATCCCAACCCATAAGCCGATTGCACGTATTGATTTAGATGACCAGATTTTCTTAACCAAGCTTGGTAAATACAAAGGTATTATCCGCGAGATTAAAGAGATTCAGAAAAAAGGCGCACCAGTACTGGTTGGTACCGCAACCATTGAGGCCAGTGAAGAGCTGTCTTATTTGATGGATCAAGAAGGTATTAAGCACAACGTTCTAAACGCCAAACAGCACGAACGTGAAGCTGAGATTATTGCGCAGGCGGGTAGTCCACGTGCGGTGACCATCGCGACTAACATGGCCGGCCGTGGTACCGATATTATCTTGGGTGGTAACTGGCAGGCGTATATTACTGACCCTGACAATGTTAGCCCAGAGGAGATGGCGCGATTAAAAGCGGCTTGGCAGAAAAAGCATGACGAAGTCATCGCTGCTGGCGGCCTGCACATTATCGGTTCTGAGCGTCATGAGTCACGCCGTATTGATAATCAGCTGCGTGGTCGTGCCGGTCGTCAAGGTGACCCAGGTCAATCTCGATTCTTCCTATCGCTTGAAGATGACTTAATGCGTATCTTCGCCGGTGACCGCGTGGTGAATATGATGCGCGCCATGGGTCTAAAAGAAGATGAAGCGATTGAACATAAAATGGTGTCTCGCTCTATCGAGAACGCGCAAGGTAAAGTAGAAAGCCGCGACTTTGACGCGCGTAAAAACCTTCTAAAATACGATGATGTGGCAAACGAGCAGCGTAAGGTTATCTACTCACAGCGTGATGATTTGCTTGCAGAAGCGGACCTTAAAGAGGCGATTGAAGAGATGCATCGTGATGTTTATGATGCGTTAATCAGCCAGTTTGTGCCACCAGGCTCTATCGATGATCAGTGGGATATTGACGGCCTAGAAGATGAGCTTGAAAGCGAGTTCAAATACTATATGCCGATTAATGATTGGCTTGATGAAGATCGCCGCTTAGATGAAGATGGTCTGCGTGAGAAAATCATCGACACTGCAATTATGCGTTATCGTCATCGCCGCGAGCAAATGGCACCAGAGAATGCTGCACAGCTTGAGCGTCACTTTATGCTACAAAGCTTAGACCGTCACTGGAAAGAGCATTTAACCCAAATGGATCAGCTGCGTAAAGGGATTCACTTGCGTGGTTATGCTCAAAAAAATCCAGAGCAAGAGTATAAGCGTGAGTCGTTTGATTTATTCCAGATGATGCTGGGTGCTATTAAATCAGATACGGTACAAGATTTATCGCGTGTCCATATCCCGACTAAAGAAGAATTAGAGGCGATGGAAGCGGAGCGTCTGGCTCAAGCCGAACGTCAGAGAATGATGTTTGAGCACGACGAAGTCGATAGTTTGACCGGTGAGCGTCATAATTCACCAGAGGTTGATGCGCTTAACCAATCTCAGGCGAATAATAGTCCAGTAAACAACAATACACAACTGAATAACTTAGCAGCGGCACAAGCGGCAGGCGCAGCGGGAAATCAAGGTGAAAATCCTTATGCCAATATGGGTATCAGCCGTAATGCACCATGCCCATGTGGTTCTGGTCTACGCTACAAGCAGTGTCATGGCAAAATCTAGTTCTAATGTTGTCTGGTTTAATTTTAAAATATGGGTTAAATTAGATGAATTGGGTTCTAGCATAAGTCATGCTATTGCATATATAATTTGGTAAATGGCGTAGCCTTGATAGTAGTCAGTAGTAAATGGTTTCGCCAAATTAGGCTTGTTTTAAGGCCACTTTGCACATAAGGATAAGTAGTATGATAAACAACAAGTCATTAAAATTAAGTTTATGGACCGCCATGTTTGCCGCTACTATTGGGCTAAGTGCATGTCAAAAAGATGCTGCAGACGCACCAGAGCAAGAGACGGATGCTGAAGTAGCGACAATGTCAGCTGATCCAGCTGAGGGTAATCAGCCTGCGATTGTGGCAGATGATCTCGATGATTTAGACAGTGCAGACGCACATGAGCAGTCAGTAGAAACACCTGAAGTAGGTGCAGAAAGCAGTACTCCGTCAGCTTCTGCTATTGATGACAGCAGTGAAGTAGATGCTATTGATAATGCACCAGTAACTGACTCAGCGATTGGACCTGCCGAAGGTACAGTTCAAGAAGGGACAACCACCGCACAATAATATTTGTTGATTAGCTTTAGCTGTTATTGAATAGGTTATTTGTAGATTAACTGCTTACAATGATAACCATAAAAAAAGAGACCGCCCATTATGAGCGGTCTCTTTTTGGTTTAAATACTTTTGATTTACATACAATCAAATAGCCCGTTTTATTTAGGCTGAGTAGCTGCATTTTTATGAGTAAAGTCGCCTTCTTCAATAACCTCAAGCTCTTCATGACGCAGCTCAACCTCGAAGCTGTCTTTATGGACATGTGTTGATTTCTCAATAGCAATATCTTGCACTGCATACGTCTCTTTTTTGATAACAGCAACTTGGCGAGAGATAACAATCTCAACCGGACCATCTTCTAACGATATATCTGAACCGTTAACTTTGATAGTCGCTGTGTGATTTAAAGTAGGTTCGATATGGCGGATAATATCTTGATCGCCTACATCATTGGCTAAAAATCTTTGTGAGTCGGCATCGTAATACTCAGTATCAATAACCAATACTTCTTCACTTAGCTCAATAGGTACGTTGACGGTTCTGGTACGCACGTGCTTAGTAGCGGTAATTTTACCCACATCCAAACGCTCTTTATCTACCACAGCACGTTCTTCTAGCAGCTCAATTTTACCAACTGTTGTACGCTGCTCATTAATAGGCGCTTCATACGCTTCACGTCTCAGCGCACTGCGGCGTTCTTCTGATAATTCAGTGGTGGTATTTTGATTTTTATCATTGATATTATTATCCATAAGGTAGTTCTCCAAAATTAATGTTTAAGATAGGTATGAATCTTTATCAGTCTTAGTTTTTTAAGACAGGTTAAACTAATATTATGTATTATGATTTGTCTATCGTAGCGCATTGCCAGCGTGTGCACTGTATATTTTACTTATTAATCAGGTTAATAATATGCATAAATAGACAAACTTTGGTTTTATACTTGGGTTTAGTGGTCCAATATAACCAGTATTAAATTCAGTTATCAAGAAAGGTGCAGACATTAAAAAAGCCAGAGTAAAAACCCTGGCTTCTTGTTAAGAATACACTCAACTATTGTACTCATTAACCAGTTAGATAATTAATAATGATTACCTAAAGCTGGCCGAATACAATGCTGTCAATTACTTACCGCGAGCGGCACGAACGTCATCAGCAGTGATGTCATCACGGTTCACAATGTTACCTTCACGGTCTACAACGTTGCCATCACGGTCGATGTCAAGTTCTTCACGTTGGATAGTTTCGCGAATAGTTTCAGTATGACGCTCAGTTGTTTTACCAACGTTTACTTCTTCTGTTACGTAAGTTTCTTTACCAACACGAGCACGTTCAGCTTCAAGCTCAACTTCTACTGTATTGTGACCAGCGTCATCACCGATTTTACGGTCAGTACGGCGATCAACATCAGTACGCTCAATATGTGCATGCTCTTCTTCAAGCTCTACATCTACTTGACGATCTTCAGTTACTACGTGCTTACCAACTTTAACTAGGCCGGCAACGATGCGATCTTTATTCACTGTTAAGCGTTCTTCTAAAAGCTCTAACGTGTTTGGTGCATTGTAGAAATCTTCTTTAACATCTACACGCTCTTGCTCTGGTACAGTGTCAGCAACGAATGCAGCACGATCTTTATGAGTTTGTTCTTCATAGCTGTACTGATAGTCGTGGTCATACTCTTCCATCGCTTCAACTTGTGCTTTGGTTAAGCTGTCAAAGAATACATCATCACCAACGATACGAGCTAGACCTGCTGGTACTAATACTTCTTTAGATGAAAACCAACCACCAGCATCAACGATTAAGTAACGGATACGGCCTGTGCTGTCTTCAACTAGAGCACCTTCAATTTTACCGATTTTTTCTTCACCAGCACCATAAGCGCTTTTGCCAGTTGGATCATAATAATCATCACCAATTAGGTCGCGGTGAGTTGCTTGAATATCTTTTAATCGAATTAGTTGACTCATTATAATTTTCCTTTTATTTATTGTGAATGTTAAATCCGTAGATGGATTTTACAGGTTACTATTTTTCTAAGTAATTAAATTTGTCATAACCATCATCGGATTTGATTTTTAAAAACAAGGTTATTTAACTTAAATAGCCATTGGTTTAAAAACAGTCCTTACTCTTATTAACCAGTCCAATCTAATAATCAATAATTTAGATGGCTTAGCGAGAAGTGCTGTTGTTCCTCAAAGCTAATCTCGATGACTTGGTAGATACTTTAACAACTGGGTTTCGAGGTTTATATAGTAAACAGGTATCACTGTATTAAGGCTCGTAAAATCATGTAATCAGCTGTAATTGAAATAACACATCTTATTCCTTGCTTTACATTCGCTCACTATGATGTGCATTTTTCTGTTCTTTAGGTAACAAAAAAAGAGCCTCCCGAAGGAGACTCTCTTATAAGGCCTTGTTTATAGAGCCATCGAATTTATATTTAGTAATTAACTTAGGTTTGGGCTTTTATTTCAAACCTATAATTAATGCTTAAATACGCTTATGGGAGTTCAATAGCAACGGCTACTGCTTCACCGCCGCCGATACATAATGAGGCAACACCTTTTTTGCCACCAGTACGCTTCAATGAGTTGATAAGCGTTATTAGGATACGTGCGCCTGAACAGCCTACTGGGTGACCTAGAGCACAAGCACCGCCTTCGATGTTTACTTTGGCATGTGGAATGTTTAATTCATCCATTGCTACCATCGTTACCATAGCAAAAGCTTCGTTGATTTCCCAAAGATCCACATCATCAACTGACCAGCCTGCTTTTTCTAGTACTTTTTCTATAGAGCCGATAGGTGCAATGGTGAACTCTGAAGGGTGACGAGAATGTGTGGCAGTCGCAACGATACGCGCTTGAATATCAAGGCCTTTATCATTTGCTACTTGCTCTGAGGTGACAACAACCGCGGCTGCACCGTCAGAGATTGAGCTGGCGTTTGCTGCAGTGATTGTACCGTCTTTTGCGAAAGCTGGACGCAGGGTAGGGATACGCTCTGCATTAGCCAGACCTGGCTCTTCATCAGTATCAACAACCATTTCACCTTTACGGTTTTTAACGGTCACTGGCGTAACTTCATTATCAAAGTGGCGTTCAGAGATTGCTGTTAACGCACGATTTAATGACTCAATAGCAAAGTCATCCATCTGCTCACGGGTATACCCTATTTTGTCTGCCATTTCTTGAGCAAACTGACCCATTAGCTTACCGGTATCAGCATCTTCTAAGCCATCAAGGAACATATGGTCTTTGATTTCTTTGTGACCCATACGTAGGCCTGCACGTGCTTGCGGCAGAACATATGGAGCGTTAGTCATCGATTCCATACCACCTGCAACAATGATTTCAGCACTACCAGCTTTAATAGCGTCGTGTGCTTGCATCACGGCTTTAAGGCCTGAGCCACATAGTTTATTAATCGTCACTGCACCAGTGCTGTCTGGAATGCCTGCTTGACGCATGGCCTGACGAGCAGGACCTTGACCGACACCTGCGGTCAAGATACAGCCCATGATAACTTCATCAATCTCTTCGGGCTTAACACCGGCACGCTCTACAGCAGCCTTGATAGCTGTGGCACCAAGCTGAGGGGCATTAGCACCAGTAAGGGCGCCTTGGAAGCCGCCCATAGGAGTACGTGCGCCATTTACAATAACAATTGAATCTGATGACATAATATTATCCTTATTAAATGGCCTATACGTAAGCGCTGAATAGGCCGAAAACTGCTACGTTTATAGGGTTTAACGATATTTTGTTAAACAGTTATTTTTATAATATACAAATTACGAAAAACTAATCAAGCTCATGTAAGCGAATACGCACCACATCTGAGGTGATGGCGTCGAGCTTCTCAATCTTATTAATGGCGACATTCATCTGACTTTCAACAACCGGTAGGGTCAGGATAATAATAGGCACCTGACCTTTTTGATGCGCAGGCTTTTGCAAAATAGCATCAATGTTAATGCCTGCATCACTTAGGATACGAGTCACATCAGCAAGCACACCTGGGGTGTCTTTGGCTTGCAGGCGAAGATAATAACCTGTAATCATATCTTCTGCCGGTAAAATAGGCGTATCAGACAGCTGATTTGGCATAAAGGCCAAATGTGGGACATGGTGACCATAATCATCAACAGTTAGCACTCGGATTAAATCCATTACATCGGCCATAACCGCAGAAGCAGTCGCACCGGCACCCGCGCCATCACCGTAATATAAAGTCTGGCCCAGTGGGTGAGAATTGACCAATACTGCGTTTTTAACGCCATTGACGTTGGCCAGTAACTTATCTTCTGGAATTAGGGTTGGATGAACGCGTAGCTCAATACCGTCGGCTTTTTTGTTAATACTACGGCTGTTCTCATCGTTATAACGACGCACTGCAAAGCCTAGATGCTTAATGCGATAACCAAGCTCTTCGGCATAGGTCACATCTTGCAAAGTAATATTGGTGATACCTTCGCAGTACACCTTGTCAAATTGTAATGGGATACCAAAAGCGATAGAAGCAAGGAGGGTCAGCTTATGCGCCGCATCGATACCTTCGACATCAAAGGTCGGATCAGCTTCGGCATAACCGAGTGCTTGCGCTTCGGCTAAAACGTCATCAAAGTCGCGACCTTTGTCACGCATCTCAGACATAATAAAGTTACCCGTACCATTAATAATACCAGTTAGCCAGTTCACGTTATTGGCAGCAAGCGCTTCACGCATTACTTTGATAATAGGAATACCGCCAGCCACTGCTGCTTCATAGGCCACATGTACATTGTGCTTATCGGCTAAGGCAAAAATCTCATTACCATGTTCGGCCAGTAGCGCTTTGTTAGCAGTAACCACATGCTTGCCATTTTTGATCGCATGGATAATCACGTCTTTGGCGACAGTCATACCGCCAATGACCTCAACAATAATATCGACATCATCGCTTTCAGCGATCGCCATTAAATTGCTTTGTTGTTTGATGCTTTGGTCAATATCATCACGTTGGCGGCGGGTACCGACTTGGGTAATAACAATGTCATGACCACTACGTCTTTGTAGTTCTGACAAGTTATCTTTAAGTAGGTCAAGCACGCCCGTGCCGACAGTACCTAGCCCTAATATGGCAAGTTTAATTGATTTACTCACGGTATCCTCAGTAGTGTTATCAAGCATTATTATAAGTGTATATAGGGTTAAGCGGTGACAGTGGCCATTTGGATTTGCCTAACAATACGTCAGCAATCAAGGCAAGCTGTCAGGATTGTTTTAGGGTTAGTCCATTTGAGAGTATGGTCAGCCTATCTAGCAAATAGTACCACCCTGATATTAAAAAACTAAATAATACGGATTTAGAAGGTTAAAATATAGCGGTTAATAAACGGTAACACGGCAGCGCTTTAAAAGTCACTTAACTGTGCTGAGTTTAACTGACGGCTGAGTCCAAAACGTACTCTATATTAGCAGCCAATCTGCTGTGAATAAAGCGATTAGCATATTCCATACCGCGGTTACGTTAGGCAAATTAGTTAGCAATGGCTGCTTCTGCTAATTGCTGTGCAGGTAGATAGCCACCGATTTGATTGCCTGACTCGGTAAAGATAGCAGGGGTGCCGCTCACGCCCAAGCTTAAGCCAAGCTGCATATGTTTGCGAACTGGGTCATCGCAAGATTTAGTCGATAGTGGCAGACCTGATTTTGCTTGAGTCATCGCTTTAACGCGATCATCACTACACCAGATGGCTTGCATCTTAGGTACGCTTTGCTCACTGCGTGGCCAAGCTAAATAACGCACCTCAATGCCGAGCTTATTAATCTCATCCATCTCTGAATGCAGCTTGGTGCAATAAGGACAGTCGGCATCGGTAAAGACATAAACGGCCGCTTTGGTTTCGCCCTTAGCGGGATAAATAATCATCTCGTCTTTATCGACTTCAGCCAGTTTCTTTTTAGCCGATTTTGCGATAAGTGCGGAGCTGATATCGACCGGTTGCGGCTGACCAATTTCAACGATTTGACCTTGGATAATGTGTTTGCCTTCTTTGTCGCTAAAGAATGCGGGCATGCCCTCGCTGGTCACCCAGTAGATGTTCTCCATTTGAGTAGGCACAGCGGAGATAATCTTTTGCTCGAAACCTGAAGCTTTGAAGTTTTTCTCTAAGGCGGCGACCACTTGTGGGTCAGATTCAGGATCGGCCTGAGTGGCTGCGTTCACAGAGTTAGAAGCATTCGCATCATTTTGTTTGGCTTCGGTGCTGTTGCTATTACAGCCGGCGACCGCAATGGCGAGTGCTATCAATGAGGCTTTGGTTAAAGCTGGAGATTTTTTTAATAATTGTTTTTGGAATGTAAGGGTCATAACGGATGTCTCTTAAAGGGTAATTCTTAAAAATATGAGGGGTAATATGTAGTGTTAATCAAAGTCAGCGTCAGTTTAGCATATTATATTGACGATATAATTGAGATAAACAAAAGCCCCACTGCGGTTAACAGTGAGGCAATTATTATGTCAAGTTTATGGCGAATTTAGTCTAAATAGCTAATCTGCTATTTTGTAGCGCGTGGCGGTAAACCAGTATGCTGAGTTTGGAAATTACCCTTTTTAATTTGCTTACCACTTGAGCGCTTATTGGTTGCAGGCTTACCCGCTGAGTTATTCTGACGCTTCACTGAGTCTGAACCCACACGGCTGTTTTTCTTACGAGCCGATTGATAGGTATCTTGACTGTCACGACCTTCTAAACGTGAGTTAAATGGCGGAATTAAACAGTGACGTGCAGTACCAATCAAATCTTCACGGCCCAAGCTTTTAAGCGCAGCACGTAACATACCCCAGTTTTTCGGGTCATGATAACGAAGGAATGCTTTGTGCAATTTACGCTGTTTGCCTGATTTCACAATGTCCACATCGCCTTCGCTGCGTGTCACTTTGTGCAGCGGATCTTTGTGGGTGTGGTACATAGTGGTCGCTGTCGCCATTGGGCTTGGGTAGAAGGCTTGAACCTGATCGGTTCTAAAGTCATTCCGCTTGAGCCACAATGCTAAATTCATCATATCTTCATCCGTAGTACCTGGATGCGCTGCGATGAAATAGGGAATCAAATACTGCTCTTTACCAGCTTCTTGACTGTATTGCTCAAACATCTGTTTGAACAAATCATATGAGCCCATACCCGGTTTCATCATCTTCGATAACACGCCTTCTTCTGAATGCTCAGGCGCAATTTTTAGATAACCACCGACGTGATGGGTCACCAGCTCTTTCACATATTCTGGGTCTTTTACCGCTAAGTCATAGCGTAGACCAGAGGCAATTAGAATTTTCTTCACACCCTTAATATCACGGGCCTTACGATACAGCTTGGTCAGATTGCTGTGATCGGTTAATAGGTTTTCACAGATGTCTGGATAGACACAAGATGGCTTACGGCAATTCTTCTCAATATTCTCATCTTTACAGCTGAGACGATACATATTGGCAGTCGGGCCACCCAAATCTGAAATCACACCCGTAAAGTTCGGTGCGGTATCCCGAATGGCTTCCACTTCACGTAAGATAGAGTCTTCAGAGCGGTTTTGAATAATACGGCCTTCGTGTTCAGTGATTGAACAGAAGGTACAGCCGCCAAAACAGCCACGCATGATATTGACCGAAAATTTAATCATATCAAACGCCGGAATACGCGCATCGCCATAACTTGGGTGTGGTACACGGGCATACGGTAAATCAAAAACAAAATCCATCTCTTCGGTTGATAATGGAATTGCTGGCGGATTTAACCATACATCAATGTCAGTTCTTGAGTTACCACCGCCGGTACCATGACGCTGAACCAGCGCACGCGCGTTACCAGGGTTGGTCTCTAAATGCAAAATACGGTTGGCATGTGCATAAAGTACGGAATCTGATTTTACTTGCTCATAATCTGGCAAGCGAATTACCGTCTTTTCGCGAGGCGGCAGCTTTAGCTTGTGCTTACGTGCTGTTTTAGGTGCATTGTTCTTAGGTCTGTGCTCAGGCTCAGGGATTTCAAGCCCCACCATTTTGACCACTTGCACGTCATCGTTAACTTGATCGGCATTGATAATCTTATTATCGACAGGCTCGGCTTTAAAGCCTTTATATTGACGCTCCATCGCTGATAAGCTTTGGCTGACTTTACTTTCAGAATGGCCTTTTTCTTTTTCGATAGAGCAGCTGTCTAAATCTTCGGTCATCACATACGGATTGATAATAGGATCAACACGGCCGACCGTGTCCACATCATTACTTTCTATCTCAATCATGCCCGCTTTCCAGTGCCGACGTGATGGCGTCAATAGATAAGCGGTACCGCGCAAATCGCTCATTTGCTCAAAGGTATAGCCCTTTGATAATCCATGTACAATATCGACAATCGCACGCTCGGCATTACCATATAACAGTACATCTGCACGGCTGTCGAGCAAGATACTACGGCGTACTTTATCTGACCAATAATCGTAATGTGCGATACGGCGTAAGCTGCCTTCAATACCACCTAAAAGAATTGGCACATCAGGATAAGCCTCGCGGCAGCGCTGACTGTACACAATTGCCGCACGATCAGGACGTTTGTCTGGTGCATTATTAGGTGAATACGCATCATCACTGCGAATACGGCGATCGGCCGTATAGCGGTTAATCATACTGTCCATATTACCGGCGGTTACGCCATAAGCATAAACTGGCTTACCTAGCTCCATAAACGCATCTTTGCTGGTCCAATCAGGCTGCGCAATGATACCGACTCGGAAGCCTTGTGCTTCTAGCAAACGACCAATAATCGCCATGCCAAAGCTTGGGTGATCGACATAGGCATCGCCTGAGATGATGATGACATCACACGCATCCCAGCCTAGCTCGTCCATTTCGGCGCGGCTCATCGGCAAGAAGGGGGCAGGCTCGTAGCAGCTTGCCCAGTGCTTATCGTAGTCGTATAAAGGAGTCACGCCTTGTTTAAAGGCAGTGCGAGCGATGGTTTCAGCAGACATGGGGATGACCTAGGTAATGATTTAAATAAACAATAGAATATAAAAGAGGTAGTGCAGAGGGTAGGCAAAAAAGAATAACGCTCATTTTACCATGAATTTGGTTCAAGTTGAGCGTTATAAATGACTATATCTATTTCTAATAGCTTGGCTTATGAAAAATGCTGAATACTGGTATTCGCTTTATTCAAACTCTTACTTAGTTGTTAAATATATCTTTGATAGCTTTCAATTAATTGTTTGTGATGGTCTGGATCATCTTGTAGATAAGTGAGATTTATTGCTAAGTAGGTGTAGCCAAGCTAGAATTATTAGATTAAGCGGATGTAATAAAAGCTAAATATAGTGACTATTAATTAGGTGAGAATTATTATATGAAAAGAACGGCATTAGCACTTTTTTTAGGGTTGTTTATGGTTGCATGCTCATCATCAGATGATACATCTAAATTGTCGGCCGAAGATTCGGTAAGTGATGCATCTGAGGGTATCTCAATACCAATGTCAGATTCGCATGAAAACGGTCGATATTTCTTAACCTCGCAAACCACCGAAGATGGTATTGAAACAATTGAATATACTCGTAAAGGAAATACGAGTGATACCTATGCAAGGATGCAGATTAACTGTTCTAGTAATGAGATGAGGAAATACTCATCGGAGAATCTTGAAAGTGTTCACCAAGCTGATCTTGGTGATTGGATTGTGACCCCACCTGATTGGACAGATGAAGACATTGTAAAATTCGTCTGTACACAAAAATAGGCTGATAGTATGTACATATTTAAAAGCCTTTTAATTCTTCTTCCTTCCATGATGCTATTAGGATGTGGGAATAGTAGTGATTCACATTCATCAGGAGTCACAAGTTCTCAGGCTGTCGGTGGAGAGTCGTATACTATGGAGCAATGCAAAAACCGAATTGATGAAACTGCTAAAAAATACAATGTAACCTACCAAGTTAATTTCGATGAACCTGACTACTTTTCTGGATATATCGTTAAGGACGGTATTCAAACAGACTTATTAGTATCTTGTGATAAGAAAGGTGATTATTATCAAGGACTATTTGAAATACCAGACTAAGTAGGTTTATTAATATCTGACTTGTTAAAGATCTTGTTTGAGTATTACTTCTCTAGTAGTTTGGGCAATATTATTATCTATTGCCCAATTTTTTGTACAACATATAATCGTTTGAAGATTAGACTAGTGGCCTTTCATCTTCAATGATTTGTACTGATCGCAACCGTCTTGCTCTCCATTGTCACAAGACTTTCCAAACCACTCTTTGGCAATACTATAGCTTTGTCTAACCCCCTCTCCATCGAGGTACATATAACCAATCATAAGTTGCGCCATTCCATCATCGTGTTCTGCAGCTTTTTTAAACCATTTCAAAGACTCAAAGTAATCGTTTTTTTCGCTATAAAGAAACCCTAACATAGTGTATGCCTTAGAATTACCTAACTCGACAGCCTTGGTGTAAAATAAAATAGCTTCATTATAATCTTGTTTAGTGCCTGTACCGCTTTGATACATATGTCCAAGATATAATAGGGCCATAGTAAAATCCTGATCGGCAGACTTCTTATACCACTCCATAGCTTTATTATAATCCTGTTTGACACCTTCACCTTCATAATACATTGTTCCAAGCTGCCACTGTGATGGTGGATGCCCCTTCTCAGCAGCTACCTTAAACCATTTGAAGGCTAGGGCATGATTCTGTGGTGTCTCACTAGCGTAGAAATTTAGCATTGTGGCTGTACCAAATAGAGCATCTAAATCACCTTTCTCAGCTTCAATCTTAGCAGCGCTTTCAAACCACTTCGTAGACTCAATAGGATCGGACTTTGCTAGCATTACAGCTAAGACATATTGCGCACCTGAACTACCGTTTTGGGCAGCTTTTAAGCGCAAGTCATTAGCCTTTTTAGTGTCTTTCTGAACTCCATGACCATTGTGATACATAATACTAAGCCCATAGTAACCATCAGCATCTCCTTTCTCGGCAGCCTCTTTAAACCATTTATATGCTTTCGAGTAACTATGTTCATTATGAGTTTCATCGTAATAGATATGCCCAGCCAGTACCATTGCTTTAATATGGCCTTGTTTTGCAGCTTTTTCAGCCCAGATTAATGCTTGTGTCACATCGTTATTAGTATCTTTATGCTCCATATAACTCTTAGCGAGATTAAACTGAGCATTTACATCCCCTTGCTGAGCTAGTCTATTAATCTCTATTAAGTTTGAAGCAGAAGCGGTGAAAGTGTATATATTGAAGATAAATAAAAACAATATAAGTTTGTGTAGTAATAATTTCATCTTTTTCATGATTTAATTAAATTATCTTAGTTGATTTGAGTGGTTTTCATATAAGGGTTTAAATAATGGTATTTTGAACATCATAGACCAAGTGATAAGAATACCAGTTTTTAATTTGAAGAGTAGTGGATTGAAAAAGGATAATTTCGAAATTGATTTCACAAGAGGCTAAAACTCAATATTCGCATTACAGTTACTGCATTAAATGGCTTTTGCTCATAGTTTTTTAAGATATATTCCATGAAAAAGCCCCATGCTAGGGGCTTTTTCTGTGCAAAATTAAACTACTAAAACCATCGTACATTTAAATCACGGTAAGCATCACAACCTTTTTAAATTCTATTAATGGTAAGTATTAACCTAAGCACTCGGCTTATTCACCTGACCCATAAACAAAATCGTATTGGTTTTATCGTCCTGAATTACAAACATAAAGGGGTGGTCTGCTTTAAATTCAGTTGTCATCTTCGCACTTTCCGCATTAATAGTAACGGCAGTTGCCGCAGCAGCTTCAGTACCGGTTTCATCCACTTCGACTACCGCTTTATGAATCACATCATCCACATACAGCAGTTCATTAATATCATTGGCTTTATCAAAAATATCGAACTCAGCATTACTGGTGAACGCTTTGGGCATACCCATATTACCTAATACAGGCTTTAATTTATAGCTCTCTTGCAGCTTAAACTTAGGCAGATACAAATCAAGCAGTTGCCGGTTTAAACCTTGATTCCACTGTTTAAGCGTATCAACGGTTAAACCATTAACCAGATTATCCATCGCTTGTTTGGATATTTCTTTGGGTAATACCACCAGCATTGATAAATCGTCACCCTTATAAGGCAGGCGGATAATTTGGGCTTGGTTATTTTCAAGATAATCCACGGACTTTTCTTGATACATCAGATGACTATCAACTTGACCACCGTCGAAGGTATAAAACGGCTGAGTACTCGTGTTTCTAGGCTGAAATGGCATCTGCCAATCACCCTTAAAATACACTGAATTGGTCAATACAGTGACGGTATTATTGGCAATACTACCGGAGGGCAATAAATCAACAATCATATTATTGGTTTGCTGCTCGATGGTGTCATTAATGGTTTTACGTGACCCCTCAGGATTGCCACTGAAATTAAGATTTTTGACCTCGCCACCATAGTATTTCTTGACCGTATCGATATAGTGCTTGTTGGCTATAAGACCTTGCTGCATCCATAAGTTATTGGTAGTTGCCAGTTTATAATCGTCATGTTGCGCATTAAAACGATGATAAAGCTCGCCACTGTTAGGATTAAGGATATTTAGAGCAGGGTAGTGGAATGTATCTTGAATCTGCTGTTTTGTCTCACCCTCAGCGCTGACATATAGCATCGCCATTGCCGTTGATAAGCTATAGGGAGAGAAGAACACGTTGCTCGCAGATTTTGTAGGATGATTATTAATATAGCGATACAGAGATAACGCAAATTGGTTGTTTGCATTCACGACCTGCTCGACACCCTCTGGCGTAGCGGATAATTCTGGGGTTTGGTCTTGAGTGGTATTTGTGGATGACTTATTTGAATGAGAGGCCGCTGATTGATTGGTGTTATCTGCTTTGCTGGCGAGAATCGGATTAGACTCAGAGTTTTGAGGTAGTTTATCGCTACACCCTGTTAAGCCTATGCCAAGCGTACAAGCGACGAGTAAGCCGAGAGTACTGCGATGGAAGTTTGGTTGATTAGCGTTTGATTTTTCGATGTCATGATTTGACATAAAGATAGGCTCGATCCATTAGAAAGTTTAGGCTTTTGCTTAGAAGAGGGTGTAGTTAATTGCACAGTGGGTAAAAAAGAGAATAAATAAAAAAAGAGAATGAACGCAGAGGTAAATTACTTCTGCCCCGTAATCCGCTTATATTTTGCCATCAAATCATTATCAGATTCGACATGGTTTGGGTCATTAGGAATACAGTCAATCGGGCAAATCTCAACACATTGTGGCTCATCAAAATGGCCAACACATTCAGTGCAAAGGTCAGGATTAATCTCGTAGATATCCTCGCCTTCATAAATAGCATCGTTAGGGCAAACAGGCTCACACACATCACAGTTGATGCATTCATCAGTAATCATTAAGGCCATTTTATGCTCCTAGTCAATTTAGAATAAACGGCTCAAAAGTGATTTAATAGGCCGTTATATAACGCCCATCTATTAAATCAGCAATACATTATCGCTAAACCTCTAAAATATTTGCCTATTTCCAGTCATTCGCACGTTTGTCATGAAACGCTTGCTGCACATTGTTCGGTACAAACTTTTTGACATCACCGTTTAGCTTAGCTATTTCGCGAATCATGGTCGATGAGATAAACGAATACTCAGGCGCAGGCGTTAAGAATACGGCTTCAAAGTTATCATCAAGTTCACGGTTCATATTGGCCAACTGAAATTCATATTCAAAGTCGGACATGGCGCGAAGTCCACGCAATACGGCAGTCGCTTTTTGCTCACGCATAAAGTCAACTAGGAGACCTTCAAAGCCGACGACCGATACTTGGGGTAGGTCGGCAAACACCTCTTCTACCAAGGTGACACGCTCTTCGAAGCTAAACATGGGTTTTTTGTGATGTCCAAGTGCCACAGAGATAACCACTTCATCAAAGAGCTTGACGGCGCGGTTAACCAAATCAATATGACCATTGGTAATGGGGTCGAAGGTGCCAGGGTAGACGACTTTTGTGTACAGCGATGACGATTTATTCATGATGATTAAATAGGCTTTAAAATAAGCGCTTATCGTAACAAATTTTAGGCATTGAGGTAAGCTAATTAGCAAGGTGTTTGGTGAGTTTGGGTAGTTTTTTAGCAGTCACAGGGAGAATATTGTCTAAATCTCAACCTGTTTGTTGCAAGCTTACGACCTATACTTGCTTACAAAGCGACGAAAAAGTGAGCCGGTCAAATTTGGTATACTGTCGGCTCGACCTAACTTAAAGGCTACTTTATTATTCTGTGGCTATTTTAA
Source organism: Psychrobacter sp. CX16 (assembly GCF_057396245.1). NCBI lineage: Bacteria > Pseudomonadati > Pseudomonadota > Gammaproteobacteria > Moraxellales > Moraxellaceae > Psychrobacter > Psychrobacter sp. CX16. The sequence goes on along the minus strand of NZ_JBXYJF010000003.1, from coordinate 50,648 downwards.
GATTAGGGACATGCACGACAAACCATTGGCAATATAGATATTACGTAGCCAGTCGGTTTAAATTTTAATGAGACATTATTTATGGCGAAGAAATCAAGAAAACCGTCCAATCAGATTGCCGCTAACAAAAAAGCGCGGCATGAGTATTTTATTGAAGAGACCTTTGAAGCTGGTCTGGTATTGCAAGGCTGGGAAGTGAAAGCAATTCGCGCTGGCAAGATGAGTATCACAGAGGCTTATGTAGTGTTCCGTGGTAATGAAGCCTTCTTATTCGGTGCACACATTCAGCCGCTGTTATCGAGCTCAACCCATGTTGATCCTGACAGCATTCGTACCCGTAAGCTGCTATTAAACCGTAAAGAGATTGATACTTTATTCGGTGCGGTAAATCAAAAAGGCTATGCTTGTGTGCCGTTAGAGGTCTATTGGAAAAACTCGCTAGTGAAATGTAAAATCGGCTTAGCCAAAGGTAAAAAGCTGCACGATAAGCGTAAGACACTGAAAGATAGAGATTGGGAACGCGATCAGCAGCGCGGTTTCAAACAGCATTTGGATTAGATGCTTTTCTATATAGCGCTTAATATCATTAAAAAAGGTAGGCATTAAGCGAAGATAAATTTACAACAAACTCAGTAGATGGCTCTAAGAACAAAACAAATAGTACAGTTACTAAAGTTACTGGTCCTGCTGTAGTCTATCAAGACTCAAGAAATATGAGTTATTTTCCATGGGTATCTTGGGACTTGGTTTCTTAGCATTCTGCGTTATGGGTGCTGTTAAATGCTCAAGCGGTGACCACTTTGAAGTGCCTTTCAATATTCGTCTGATTAAATAAGCTTTAACGAAGCTCGACTTTCACTAAAGACAAAAAGGCAGAATCTATATAAATAGATTCTGCCTTTCTTATATTCTAAAAATATCAAGTTAAAAGAGCAGACTGCTACTTGCCCAATGACTGTCATTTGAATCAATTTCACGAAGAGGTGTTTGTTGAGGCGTGGTATCGAAGAGCGCTTTATATTGTTCAGTTATTGCTTGGGTTATTTGCTCAAACTGTGGCAAATCTGCCTCATTGATATTAATGCGAATGGATTTTTGTAATGATTCAATTTGTAGCGCTTGTGCCAATACATAGTCAAAGGCACGATGCTCAAGACTATAAATCTCTGTCTGCGCTAATGCTTGACGCTGAAAAAGCTGGTCTTGATAAACACTACCATCGCATTTAGCCTCATCATATATATACAACGCCATAATTTTATAACGCATTTGGGCATCTTGTAGCGCCGGATTGGCCATGATACTTGATAGGTAATAAGACACTTCAGATTGAAGCCCATTACCAGACTCTATGGCATTGATAATGTCATATTTATCCGTCGTATCAATCACTAGAAAGTCGCATTGCTGCTCAACAGCTTGCGCGATAAGCTGAATGCCAGCATCCATTTTATGGATATCATTAATAGTATCAGTACGATAGCTATAACTATTATCCACAGTATCAGTATCAGTATCAGTATCAGAGTCTGGCAGCATAAATGCCTGAGTAATCAGCTCAAAGCCTCTCTCATAAATCGCGTTGACTTCATTTGCTGCAATGGCTTGTTCAGTGAGTGCTTTTGCTTGAGCGAGGGCCTGCTCTTTGCTGAGATCAAGCTCTAGTGCTTCCCGCAATTCAGCATTTTTTAGAACGTGTGCATAGAGCCATTTATCTGTGGCAGGACTGTCTGCTTTGAGTGCTTGTTGCTGATTTTGCTGCAGCACACTAAGCGATTGAGCATCGATATCCTCCTCTTCATAACTACCACTACCACTACCACCACCTATATCAGATAGCATAGCCACACACATACCACCGCCAATTAATAAGGTAGCCACCATACCTAATAAAAAGCTGCCAATCATATTTCCTTTTGACTGCTCATCGTTTGGGGTTTGGTTATGATTATCGCGGCGGTATTCTGGTGATTGATTGTTCATAAACGGCCTTGTGCTAGGTGGCTTTGTTATTGATGGAGGTAGGGCTTTTTAAAAATACATAACGTATTATCAGGTTTTTAACTATATCAAATAAGACCAGCTAATGTTATTAAAATCACAAAGAGTGATTAACTATTCTTTATCAAAAGCAGTTGCATAGAGAGAGACAGATAGCAAAAAGCCACTCAGATTTGAGTGACTTTTGACTAATAAATTATATAAATCTACATACCATTAACGCATGGTCACAAACTCTTCAGAACCGGTCGGGTGAATAGCGACTGTGTTATCGAAGTCGGCTTTGGTAGCGCCCATTTTAATAGCGACTGCAAAGCCTTGAATCATCTCATCCACACCGAAGCCAATACCGTGTAGGCCGATGACTTTCTCTTCTTCACCCAAACATACCAATTTCATGGTACATCTTTGGCGGTGCTGAGTAACGGCGCTGTACATTGGGGTAAAGGTTGAGGTGTAGCATTTAATATCATCTTTGCCATACTGCTCAATCGCCTGTATTTCAGACAGACCAATGGTTCCGATAGGCGGGTGTGTAAAAATAACCGTTGGTACTAGGCTATAATCTAAATGCTCGTTTGGCTTGTTATTAAATAGGCGCTCTGACAGACGACGACCGGCAGCAATGGCCACAGGCGTTAAATCGATGCTATTTTCAATAATGTCACCAACGGCATAGATGCCATCTACGTTGGTATTTTGGAACTTATCGACTTTGATTTTACCCGCTGAGTTAGTCTTCACGCCAGTAACTTCTAGGTTAATGGTATCGGTTGAAGGCTCACGACCTACTGCCCAAATTAAACAATCAACCGTTTTCTCGTTGCCGTCTGCTAGGCGGATAGTTAAGCTGCCATCATCATTTTTGGTGACTTCTTCAATTTGGCTATGAGTGTGTAGACGAATGCCGTCTTGCTCAAAGACTTCGAGTAATAGGTTAGTGATGCTGTGGTCAAATGAGCGAAGTGGCTTATGTTGACGCACATACAAATCAACTTCAGAGCCTAGACTGCGTAATACACCGGCAACCTCTACGGCGATATAGCCTGCGCCAGCAATAGCCACCCGCTTTGGTTGCTCGGTCAATGCAAAGAAGCCGTCTGAATCAATACCGTATTCTGCACCTTTAACATCAGGCATAATAGGACGACCACCGGTTGCAATCAATATATGGTCTGCTGTAATGTGCTCGCCATTGACTTCAACAGTCTTGGCATCGACAAATTTAGCAAAGCCATTGATAACTTCGACGTTATTTTTGGCCAGGTTGGTCTCATAAGAGCGGTGGATATTACCAATATACTTCTCGCGTGTTTCTACCAGTTTACTAAAATCAAAGCTTTTAACATCAACATCAAAGCCATAATCTGGGGCGTATTTGTGCATGGCTTCGGCTACTTGAGCGCCATACCACATGACTTTTTTGGGTACGCAGCCGAGGTTAACGCAAGTGCCACCTAAATGATTGGCTTCGATGATGGCGCATTTTTTGCCATACATGGCTGCTCGGTTGATAGAAGCGATGCCGCCGCTACCGCCGCCAATGGCGATATAGTCATAGTGTCTGCTCATAATGAGTCCTTTTTTATTTGTGATCAAAAATATGATGTCGCTTATCTCGATAGCAAATAATGCCGTAGTTTAGCGAATGATATTAGATTAACAATGTTTGCAAGCGTCTAGAAGTAGAGTAGATCCAACGCCGCTTGTCAGATGGATTAATTGTAAAGGTTATTGAGCCTAGTGTTTACTTGAATTGCTTATCCTTAACCAAAACAATACCTTTGATATATTATCTGCTTCAGCTTTGACATGTCACTAGAACAGGTTCGGTTATTACACAATAGGCCGGCGGCGATAGAATAGCAGTCCTGGAATAGAGATACCTAATACCAAGCCTGAAGTGACAAACAGCGCTTCAAACAGATAAATCATCATCTGGCTAAATAACGCGTCTGAGAAACCAAAATAGCCAATTTGCACCATGCTGACCATGGCTTTATAAGCGGCGATACCTGGCATCATACAGATAACGCTAGGCGAGATAAGCGCCTTGGGTGGCAAGGTGTATTTTTTGGAAAAATAAACGCCCAAGAAGCTCGATAACATCGCACCGCAGAAGCTTGCAACGACCAAATGAACATTTTCATGAACCAGTGCAGTCTTTAAGCCAAACCCAAACGCCGTCATTAACAAACAAGGCAAAATATAGCGTTTGGGCACAGTAAACATTAGCGTCCAACCTAGGGTGATAATACAGGCGAGTATTGCACTTTCAATAAGCCACATATCAAAACCCCCAATGCTGAATTTGAAGTAGAATCAGCGCGATGACAATACCCACGCACGATGACAATGTCAACATATAGGTAAAGACTGCACGTCCAATACCGATATTGACATAGCCCTTTAAAATATCAGATAACGAGTTAATCAAAGGGAAGCTAGGCACCAGTAGTAGCACGCTTGAGGCCACAGCAATATCGGCATTATGACCAATATCTAGATAATAAGTAGTCGCACCGATTAATGAGGCGATAAAGGCAGTTACGATGACCGTAATAAACGGATTAAAATGATGATTTGACAGGAAGATACGGGTGAACATCGCCACCATGCCAGCCATAAAGGTCACTACCGAAATCATCCATCCGCCGCCATTTAGATAGGCAAAAGTAGCACAAGATAAGCCAACGAATATGGCTACGAGCCACGTCGGGTAGACCGTCTTATCAAGCTCATCAAGCGCACGTGAGGTCGTTACCACCAACTCGCCACTACAGGGCGTCTCTTCGGTCTTATTGACGATTTGCTGAATCTGCACCAATAAATTAACGTTAATACTTTGGTTAATCGTATCGCGAGTGGTGGTAATGCAGCGCTCATTGTAGATAGTGGTCAAGGTGATGGCATTAAAGTTCAGCGCACACTCGACGCTGTCCATGCCAAGAGCCAGTCCCAGACGCTTTGATAAATCCACCACGACGGCTGACTCAGCGCCATATTGCATGAGTAATAATCCGCAGCGCACGCATAGTCGGGTAGTAAGTTGCTGCTGAGTGTAGGTGATTTGAGTCATGATGGTCTTTGATTCTATAGGTTTGCGAGCGATTGTTATATGTATTGTCATGCAAATTGGGGTCTAAAAGCAAAGTAAAATAGCACTGTTTACATCAAAAAAGCCATTCCTATTATTTAGAAATGGCTTTTTGTTTGCTAGCTATAAATCTCTGTATTTAAGAGCAGGTGTTATAGGGCAATTTAGAGGTGGATTATGACCTTTTCGCGTTGGTACGCTGTCCCCACCACGACAATGCTGATACCAATACCGCACCTAAAATCATTAAACCAATAGTGGTGAACCACTGCGCGCCGGCAGGATAGTTCCATGGTGCCACATTGTGTACAGCCTCAGTATTTAACGCGCCTAACGCATCGACTTTCCAAGGCCAGACCTTGACCAAAGAGCCTGCGATAAAGCCAGTTAACAAGGCCAATGTGCCTTGATAATAACGTGCTAATAACCATTTTAATGCGCGGGTAAATAGCAATAGTCCCGTGACCATGCCGGCCATCAGGGTGACAATGACAGGTTGATTAAAGTTATGCACTGCCTCTAATACCGCATCGTAAACACCAAGCAGCAGTAATATAAAGGAGCCTGATATTCCAGGTAAAATCATTGCACAAATAGCAATCGCGCCAGCAAAGAAGATATAAGGAAGGCTAGGCTCCGTGCTTAGTATCGGCATATTACTAACACCGACAGCAGCGACGATACCGAAGATAAATAAGGCGCCGCGGGTTATATTCCACTGCTTAATCTCGGCCAGCAAAATGACTACGGTGGTCATTACTAGGCCAAAGAAGAACGACCAGATAAATAGGGGCTGATTGTCCAACAGGTATTTAATCATGCCCGCTAATGTGGCAAAGCTGGTGACGATACCTAACATCAACACCAATAAGAACGTCGCATCGACTTCACGCCAAATCGCCATTAAGCCTTTTAATCCGCCATGCTCACGAAACACATGCCATAAGCTTGGACCAATACTGCCCAGCGCATTAATAAGGCGCTCATAAATACCGGCAATCAGTGCAATGGTACCACCGGACACACCGGGTACGATGTCTGCAGCGCCCATCGCCATACCCTTGACATAGGTGGCAGCTAGATTTTTGGGGCTGTTGTCTGGGCTAGTCTGAACATCGGGGTTATGCGGTTGTGACGACGATTCTTGATGAGGCGGTCTGGGTGAGTGTGATGTCGTCATAGACATTCCTTGCAAGATAAGAGATAAAAAAAGAGTATATAAATTTTGAGAGCAAAGCGAAAGACACTTTACTAAACGGCTATTTTAACCCATCTGGATAACAAAAAAGGCCATTCTATCAACAATAGCCTTTCTATAAATACTTAAGCGTGCTATTGATAAGCAATTAGCCAAATTTTTTTACAACTGGTTAGATTTGGTTAGTAACTAATGATTACAGTTCACAGAAATTTTATCTACAAATCATATTGGATTGTGTGGCTGAGTATGAAATAAGCTAGGATACAGTAGTAAATTTAATATTTTGGGAGACAACTATGCCAATCGGAATTTTAACCCTGACTTTCTCACTTCCTGGTTGTGGTTCATTAAAAGAAAAGAGGATGCGTATGGGCGGATTGCATGAGCGTTTTGGGCGCAATCCTGCGGTAGCGGTGTGTGAAAGCGGTGAGCGTAACCGTCATGATGCCAGTGAATGGACGTTTGTGGTGGTAGGGCTAAACAAGCGTGAGATTGAATCCGAATTTAGTCAGATTGAAGACAAGATTCAGCGTGTGGTTGAGGCACGGATTATGGATGTGAGACGGGAGTTTATTTAAATATTTTTTCAAGTGAACCGCCCTGACTATATCGGAGAGTGGATTACTTGAGTCAGGCAGCTTTGTCTGACTCACTAAGACTATCATAGCATCGTCTATCAAACTCAAAAGGCCACACATAACCAATCGTACTATGCAAACGTGTTTTGTTAAACCTGAGACGGGTTAAGAATCGTTTAAGTATCGATTTAGCTTTGCAAGGCGAGAGCTGTGCTCGAGTAGATCACCTGTCGTGCCAACAGATGCAATGACGCCAGAATCAGCCATCTTATCAGTATAGCGAATGGATAAATACTGAACCCCTCTATCACTTCTGTCAGGGCCCACGTTAACCTCTATGTTCAATTATGAAAGTATGAGTTTTGGAAGCGCCACGCAAACCTACGGAATATGCAAGAATATGAGAAGAATATTACGCCGCACAGTTTGTCTCCTTAATACAAGCGACAAACATAATAGGCAAAATAATTAACAAGTAAAGTCTAAGCCCTAAACCTCCACTGAGCATACGTATAGGAGACTCTTGGATATGTTCTGGGACTGAATATTCTGTGATAGTAATTGGATAACTATGATAAGTCTGAATAGCATTAGCGGCAACGTCAGTCGCTGTATAGACGTCTCCAACTAATGCTATCTCAAAGTGCTCACTGCCATCTGGTAAACACACCCTAGGGGCACATTTCTTAACCTCAAATATTGTTGTTGTGATGCCATGAATCTAGGGGCCGTTAATACCTATGAAGGCACTCATGATATTCATGCTCTTATTTTGAGGCGTACAAAACAGGCATCCAAGCATTCACCTAAGTTGACTGGTAATTAAAAATAAATTATAGAACATTTGTCGATTATATGATATAAAATATCAAAATTAGAATGATGATTTAATAAATCAATCATAGTTTTTCCTAATATAAAGTTCACTATGGGTGACGTCTGGTATATCTTGTTTGTTAAGGGATAGGCAAGGGAGAAAGCTTGTCGATTCTTGTAATACCACATACATAATCTGAACTTATAGTAACGATCATAAAATCAACGCTTTAACCAACAGTTTGGTGAAAAGGCTCACTGAGGAGTGGACTATCTCTACTAAACTGAAAACAGAGCATTAAATTGCTCCAAACCATCATAGGAAATTAAAAGTGTCTAATACTGATAATACCCAAAACAACCCAAACACCAACACCACTTACGATCAAGGGAATGGTGAAGGTCCTACAATTCACAGCGAAAATGCGGATCAAACCCATACTCCTGAACGTCCAAGTGCTGGCGTGTGTCCTGTAATGCATCAAGCGCACACCACTAAGGCGTCTTCAGTCACTGATTGGTGGCCAAACACGCTTAACCTAGATATCTTGCATCAACATGATCAAAAGACCAACCCAATGGATCCAGACTTTGATTATGCCAAAGCATTCTCTGAGTTAGATTTGGAAGCGGTAAAACAAGATTTAAAACAATTCATGACAGATTCGCAAGAATGGTGGCCAGCGGATTGGGGTCATTACGGCGGCTTAATGATTCGTATGGCGTGGCACTCGGCAGGTACTTATCGCCGTGCGGATGGTCGTGGCGGTTCAGGTACGGGCAATCAACGTTTTGCGCCTTTAAACAGCTGGCCAGACAACGCAAACTTAGATAAGGCCCGTCGATTGTTATGGCCTATTAAGCGCAAATATGGCAACAAGCTATCTTGGGCAGACCTTATGATTCTAGCGGGTAATATGGCTTATGAGTCAATGGGCTTTAAAACATTAGGATTCGCTGGTGGCCGTGAAGATATCTGGCACCCAGAAAAAGATATTTATTGGGGTTCAGAGCGTGAATGGTTGGCAGAAACTAAAAACCGTTATGAAGATGATGCCAAACGTGAAAGTCTTGAAAATCCTCTTGCTGCCGTGCAGATGGGTCTAATCTATGTGAACCCAGAAGGTGTGGATGGTAATCCTGATCCATTGAAAACCGCTGCTGATATTCGTACGACCTTTGGCCGTATGTCTATGAATGACGAAGAGACAGTTGCTTTGACAGCAGGTGGTCACACAGTAGGTAAAACTCACGGTAATGGCGATGCTTCATTATTAGAAGATGAGCCAGAAGCTGCGGATGTGAAAGAGCAAGGTCTAGGTTGGCGCAATCCTAAAGGTAAAGGTAATGCGGGCGACACGGTAACCAGTGGTATTGAAGGTGCGTGGACCACTCATCCGACGCAGTGGGACTATGGCTACTTTGACTTATTATTCAAGTATGACTGGGAGCTTACTAAGAGCCCTGCCGGTGCTTGGCAGTGGGAACCTGTTAACATCGCTGAAGAAGACCGTCCAGTCGATGCTCATGATCCAAGTGTACGCCGTAACCCAATCATGACAGATGCTGATATGGCCATGATTAAAGATCCTGAGTATCGTAAAATCTCTGAGAAGTTCCATAACGATCCAGAGTATTTTGATCAAGTATTCGCCAAAGCTTGGTTTAAATTGACGCACCGTGATTTGGGTCCAAAGTCTCGCTATTTAGGTGCAGATGTTCCTGCTGAAGACTTCATTTGGCAAGATCCTATCCCAGAGGGCAATGCTAATTTAACCGATGATGATATCGCTAAACTAAGCGCTCAAATTCTAGACAGCGGTTTAGAAAGACGCGAGCTGATCATTACGGCTTGGGATAGCGCACGTACTTATCGTCAGTCAGATTATCGTGGTGGCGCTAATGGCGCTCGTATTCGTCTTGCTCCACAAAAGGACTGGATTGGTAATGAGCCTGAACAGTTAAAACGTGTATTAGATACTTTAACTCGCATTCAGTCTGAATTTGATAAACCAGTTAGCCTAGCTGATTTAATTGTATTAGGTGGTAATGCTGCGATTGAGGAAGCGGCTAAAGAGGCTGGCGTTGATGTCAAAGTACCTTTTGTAGCTGGCCGTGGTGATGCGACAGATGAGATGACAGACGTTGATTCTTTCTCTGACCTTGAGCCTTTACACGATGGCTATCGTAACTGGGTGAAGAGAGACTATGCGGTGTCTCCAGAAGAGATGCTATTGGATCGCACTCAGTTAATGGGTCTAACTGCTCCTGAAATGGTCGTATTAATCGGTGGTATGCGTGTACTTGATACTAATTATGGTCACAGTAATAAAGGTGTATTTACCGATCGCCCAGGTGTGTTAACCAATGATTTCTTCGTTAACTTAACGGATATGAATTACACTTGGGAACCTGTTAAGACCGATAATACTGCTGCTCAATCTTATATTATTCGTGAACGTCGTACGGGTAATATGAAATGGGAAGCGACGCGTGTTGACCTAGTCTTTGGTTCAAACTCTATCTTACGCTCTTATGCAGAGCTTTATGCACAAGACGATAACTTAGAGAAATTTGTCAAAGACTTCGTGAACGCTTGGAACAAAGTTATGATGGCCGATCGTTATGATGTTAACCAAGCTGGTTAATCTATTTAGCTTGCTTTGATATCATTAGACTTTAGAGTCTTAAATTAAAAAGCAGCTACCTAATTAGGTGGCTGCTTTTTTTATATGGCGCAAAAACATATCGGTTAAAATAAAGTTATATCAAATCTAGAAATTAACCTATCGAGGAAGACGCGTGCATACGCTAAAAATAGTAGGTTCAGCGAGACTGAAAAAGATAGGTTGTTTTATAGAAAAGGTATCATTAACGTTTTAAGCGCTAATCAAAGGATGCTAAATGAACCACCTCTTTGTGCAACAGACCCTAATTTAACTTTTATCTGTAGTTACGCATATATCTCTTCCAGTCTAATACACGACACCAACCGTTCCTCCCACTCCCGCAATTCAGGCTCAACTTGCGCACACTCTGCTGTTGCATAAGGGCAGCGCTTATGTAGTGCACACCCAGAAGGTGGATTTAATGGACTTGGAAGCTCCCCCTTTAATGTTAATGCTTTTTTATGCCCATGAATACTGGGAGCGGCACTTAACAAGGCGATGGTATAGGGATGTTTTGGATTGTTATAGATAGCTTCTTTTGGGCCATGCTCGACAACTTTACCGAGATACATGACCATAAGGTCGTCTGCCACATGCCTAACGACGGACAAATCATGCGAAATAAAGACGTAAGCGGTATGGTATTCGTCTTGCAAATCCATAAATAGATTAAGTACCTGAGCTTGGATGGACACATCAAGTGCCGAAGTCGGCTCATCAGCCACCACAATCTTTGGATTAAGCATCATAGCGCGGGCAAGGGCGATACGTTGTCTTTGACCCCCTGAAAACATATGCGGGTATCGACCTGAGTGTTCAGGACGTAGACCCACAAGGCGCATCATCTTATGTATTTTTTCTTTTTTCTCATTCGCGGAAAGATTGGTATGAATATCTAAAGGTTCTGTCAGTTGATACCCAATCGTATGGCGAGGATTGAGACTGCCATAAGGATTTTGGAATACCATCTGAATTTCAGTACGGATTTTTTTAAGCGCGCGGCGACCAAAGCTGGTGGTATTGACGTCATTAATAAAAAGCTGACCTTGGGTGGGCTGCTCAATTAAGGTCAACTGTCTAGCAAGGGTTGATTTTCCACATCCTGACTCACCGACGACTGCTAAGGTTTTCCCCGCTTTAAGCTCGAAGGATATCCCATTTAACGCCTTAACTTGCCCTTTGGGTTTTCCGATACCTTGAGACACTGGGTAGTGCTTATGTAGGTTTTCTGCTTTTAAAACGACTTTGTCCGAGTTCATATTAAGCTCCCCATTGACGCAGGGTCATTCTGTGAAGGTGTTGTAGTAGGCTTGGTTGGGAGAGTGGTGTGGATACAACGTACCTTTCCGTGTTCAGTCTTTAGTATCGGCGGCGGTACCTCGCAGGCCTCTTCTTTATAAGGACACCGAGGTGATAGCAAACAGCCTTTAGGTCGATCATACTGACTGGGCACCACACCAGGTAGACTGTTAAGCCGAGCTTGTCCGATGGCAAGCTCAGGTATGGCTTGCAGTAGTGCTTCGGTGTAGGGATGCACAGGTTGTTCAAAAATATGGGGAACGGTATTGGTTTCAACCATTTGACCAGCATACATGACGGCGACATCGCGCGCATTTTGTGAGACCAAACCAAGATCATGAGTGATGAGTACCATCGCCATTTGTTTTTCACGTTGCAGACGACTTAATAAATCCATAATCTGGGCTTGAACGGTGACATCGAGGGCGGTAGTTGGTTCGTCGGCAATCAGGAGTTTGGGCTCACAAGCCAGCGCCATGGCGATCATAACCCGTTGACTCATTCCCCCTGACAGTTGATGTGGATATACTTTTAGTCGGTTCTTAGCATCAGGAATCTCAACCAACTCTAGCAGTTCTAATATACGCTGACGAACCGCGTCACCTTTAAGTCCTAAATGTGTCTTTAACACTTCCGCTATCTGAAATTCAATGGTAAAGCTTGGGTTAAGGCAAGACATGGCGTTTTGAAAAATCATAGAGATATCTTTACCGATGACCTGACGTCTGTCACGGTCGTTAAGGGTAAGCATATCCTTACCATCAAACTGCATCTTATTAGCAGCGACAGTCGCACTTGATGGTAGTAGACCCATTAATGCCATCATAGTGACTGATTTCCCAGAGCCTGATTCACCCACTACAGCTAGAACTTCGCCTTGATGAAGTTGCAGTGACACATCATCGACAGCCCGAAAGGCACGTGCGCCTTTACCAAAGGTCACTGATAGATTGTCAATATCAAGCAAAAGAGGTTTGGTATCTTTAGTCATAGCAGCGTCATTCATTGGATAATTATTAAACTCATCAGCATTATTTGCAGTGGTCTTATCATTTTTCGTCGTATGTGTCGTAGTATGTGTCGTAAGTCGGCTCATTAGGATACCTGCTTTAATTTAGGGTCAAGCGCATCACGTAAGCCATCACCGGTTAGGTTAATGGACAAAGCCGCTAAGAAAATCGCTAAACCAGGCCAGATTGCCAACCACACATTACTTTGAATATATTGGCGGGCAGTACCTAGCATTGCTCCCCATTCAGCATCAGGAGGCTGAACGCCGAAACCTAAGAAACCAATAGCACCTGCTTCCAAAATAGCAGAAGAGAATATCATCGTTGCTTGTACGATCAAAGGTGCCATACAGTTCGGTAATATAGTGATAAATAGCAAGCGTATGACACTAGCACCCATGACTTTTGAGGCAACAAAATACTCACGTTGAAGTTCAACCATAGCTGTTGCACGGGTTAAGCGAATAAAAGGTGGCGTACATACCAAGGCAATAGTGATAATGGTATTGGTCATTGACGGCCCTAATATCGCAGCGATGATAATCGCTAATAATAGACTTGGATAAGACATCAAAATATCATTGACCAACATGACCGCCTTACCCCAGATCTTAGGCCAAAAGGCAGCACTAAGACCAAGACTGACCCCCGAAATCATAGCTAATGTTGTGGCGCTTAGCCCAATAAATAAGGAGTAGCGGGCGCCATACATGACCCGAGAAAGGGTGTCACGGCCGGCGTCATCAGTGCCTAAAAAAAACTGAGCATCGCCGCCACTAAAAAAAGATGGTGGCAGTTGCTCTTGGCCTGTATATAGCTCATAGGGATCATGAGGAGCAATGGCAGGCGCTAATAGTGCCACTATCACCATAATGATTAATACCAATAGACCTAGGACCGCTCCTCGGTTACGACAAAATGTTGACACAAACAGTCGCATCGATGAGGGTGGGTTGGCAGAGAGAAGATCTTCATCTTCAATAAGTACGGTAGGCTTCATCAAGATTTCCTATTTTCAAATGCTTTTATTTAAGATTGCTAGGGTTGTTTGCTCGACCTATTGAGTTAGGAGGTATGACGTACACGAGGATTGATGAGCCCGTATAAAATATCCACCATCAAACTCACTAAGATTAGCGCCGTTGCCACCAGCAAAATACCGTTTTGAACGATGGGATAGTCTCGGGTGAAGAACCCATCGAGGAGCCAGTTGCCAACACCTGGCCAACTAAAGATTGTCTCCGTGATAATTGCCCCTGCCAATAAGGTCGCCATCTGTAAGCCAATAACGGTCACGACAGTTATAAGAGCATTTCGCATCACATGAATTAATATGACACGCTTCGGAGATAAGCCCTTGGCTTTTGCAGTGCGCACGTAGTCTTCATCCAACACCTCAAGCATGGCAGAGCGTGTCATACGGGCAATCATAGCCAAAGGAATTGTTGATAACGCGATAGAAGGTAGAATAAAGTGTTTTACCACATTCCAAAAAGCTCCAGGAATGCCTGAGGACAGTGAGCCCAATAGCCAAGAGCCATATAGAGGCTTAACATCCAAAAACTGAGCGACAGAGATGACCCCTGATACAGGAAGCAATCCTAAATAGTGTGCAAATATACCCGTCAAGATAGGGCCTAATAGATAAATAGGCATTGAGTAACCAGCCAATGCCCCTGACATAAGGGTGTAATCAAGCCAAGACCCCCGTCTCAATGCTGCCAAAATTCCAAGGCTGACACCAACGATACTGGCGATGACAATGGCACATAGCGCTAATTCTAACGTTGGCACAAAGTGGGCAAAGAAGTCTTGTAAAACAGGGGTTCGGGTCCTAAAAGAGGCACCGAAATCCCCTTGCAAGATACCGGTAATATAATCCCAATACTGGATAGGCAAAGGTTTGTCTAGTCCTAGTCGGGCTAAGGCCTGTGCATGCATTTCAGGATCAACCATGCGTTCACCCATCATAATTTCTACCGCGTCACCCGGTACAAGGCGTATCAGGGTAAAGGTGGACAGAGTGAGACCAATATAAACGGGGATAAGAATCATTATTCGGCGAAGAATATACAATAGCATGAGTAAGCTCGAATTTTAGAAGAATGAGTTTGCTATAAACGTCACGTCAACAAGGTAACGTATCAGAAGTTTTAGAGATATGGACACCAATAATATTAGGACTGACATAATTAGTATTGACGCAAAACAATATTTGACAAGTGACATGCGACTGGACGTTATATACTGCGCCTGATGGAGATTCCATACAATCAGCGTCAATAAATGATTAGCAGTCGCTACAAGTCAATGATGTGTCAGTCCTAAATATAAAAAAGGCTGGAACAGAGTTTGTCTGAACCAGCCAATTTACCTAGCTATCGATTGATAGGTTTACTGGGTAAGGTTCTTAACATTATTGGTGTCTTAATTACTGAAAATATTGCTTAGTAATCATTAACTAATTGCTCAGTAAATAGTCAGCAACTATTAAGTAGTTAATAAGTAGCTACTCAATATCGACACCATCAAAACGAATCGAACCCAATGGACTAATTTTATAGTCTTTAACATTCGGCGTTGTTAGTACGGTTACAACTGAGTTGGCTACCGTGGTCCAAGGCAATTGTTCTTTGAAGATAACTTGCGCTTGTTTGTAGTTCTCAATACGCTCGTCTTGATCAGTAATGGCTCTGGCGTCCATCACCAACTTATCGAAGTCCTCATTACACCAGCGTGCATAGTTATTGCCATTTACCGCATCGCACGATAATAAGACACCTAACCAGTTATCAGGATCACCATTATCGCCCGTCCAGCCTGCTAGGATCACATCATGCTCACCTTTGTTGGCGCGTTTTAGATACTCACCCCACTCAAAGGTTTTAAGGTTGGCTTTAACCCCAATCTTAGCCCAGTCAGCTTGTATCATTTCAGCCATTAGCTTGGCGTTAGGATTGTAAGGGCGTTGAACGGGCATATACCATAAGTCAGTTTCAAAGCCACTAACACCTGCCTCATCTAAGATAGCTTTGGCCTTAGCTGTGTCATAAGGCGCATCTTTTAAGGTCTCATTGTAGCCCCACTGCGATGGTGGCATAGGATTAGTTGATTTGACACCCGCACCTTGATAAACCGCATCAATTAAGGCGTCTTTGTTGATCGCCATATCAAGCGCTTGACGCACACGAAGATCACTAAGCTCTGGTCTGTCCGTGTTATACGCAATATATCCAACGTTAAATCCGGGCTGTTCAAGGACATTGGCTTTGCCTGACGCTTTAGCAGATTCGACTTCAGAAGGGTTGGCATAGGCCGATACGTTACATTCGCCAGCCTGCACTTTTTGAGCCCTTACCGCAGAATCTTTGGTAATGACAAAGACAAGATTGTCGATATGGATATCGTCTTTATTCCAGTAGTCTGGATTTTTGGTATAACGAATTTGTGAGTCTTTTTGATAAGAGGTAAATACAAATGGTCCTGTACCCACCGGCTTGGTATTTATGTCAGCAGCATGACCGGCATCTAATAAGGATTGTGCATATTCGGCAGAGTCTATGTAAGCAAATGGCATGGCTAGATTCTGCAGGAACGGTGCATTTACTTCATTGAGCGTGATTTTAACGGTATAGTCGTTAACTTTCTCGATATTAGCAATGTTCTCGGGTAGCCCCATATCGACAGAGTAGGGGAATTCAGCTTGATAGGCTTTGTTAAACTCAAACTCTGGATCGGTCAGACGTTTTAATGTAAAGACCACATCATCCGCGTTAAAGTCACGTGTTGGCGTAAAATAATCGGTTTTTCCAAACTTCACGCCTTTTCGCAAGTGTAGCGTATAGGTTTTTCCATCATCACTAATTTCCCAACTTTCTGCTAAACCCGGCTGAATCTCAGTTTCACCACGTTTAAACTCAACCAATCCGTTATAGATAGGGTAGGAGCTTGCATCAAAATCTGTACCGGCGGTGTATTGGGCAGGATCAAAACCAGCGGGACTCCCTTCTGAACAGTAAATAAGCGTTTTTGCGGCCTCTGAACCATTACTAGCAGCAGTTTCTTTATTACCACCACCACAAGCTGTGACGGCTAGAGTTGCTGCCGCTAATAAACTGAGTTTAAAAAGAGGGTATTTCATGTTGGCTTCCTAATTGGCTATTTGAAATAAAGAGAAAAATAAACGATTTAAGTGTGACAAGAAGTTCAGTAAATGGCGTTATGAATTCGTTGAACTTTGAATGATAAAGATGCAAAACGTATGCCAATAGTTGAGGGGGATAATCAGAAACGTCCTTGTCATTTGCCTAAATAAATCTGCGCTTTAAATTAAAAATTAAGAGCAGTATGAATAATATATATGTTAAGTCAATGTTGCGCAAGTCAACACTTAAGTTAATTTATATAAATAGCCTGTTAAAAAGATATTTTTGTTAAATGATTGATTACATAAATTTATGTATTGAAATTAATAAAACAATTGATTACAATCTGCAATTATTAATACAAATGATAATGATTCGCATTAACGTTTAAGTATTTCTTATTATAAACTGTTGTTTTAAGCTTACGTTTTCTTATTAAAAATTTCTCCTCAAACACAGTCAACCCTTGTCATAGACAGCGCTAAACTATCGTACTTGTCTATTATTTACTATCTGTATCTGGCCTATCCGGTAAGTACTTTAGTGCAGTCTATGAATTTTATTGAGAGTAAGTCATATGTCTATATCAATTTCTTATCGTTTATCTCCTTTAGCATTGTGAGTGACAACGGTACTCGTTAGCCAAGCTTCAAATGCAGCACCGACGACAAATAGCGATATACCTATTATGACCGCACAAACCATAACGGTGACAGCCAATCGCTCCGTGCATGATAGGGTACAAAATGATGCTGTTTATATTGATCAATACTTACCTGCACAGCAAGCCAGTATGCTTAGTGACTTTTTGGGTGCTGTACCTAGTGTTGATGTGGGTGGTACGTCAGCCATTACTCAACGTATGCAAATCCGTGGAATGAGTGATACGGATTTAAAAGTAACTGTTGATGGTGCCCGTCAAGAAGGGTATATGTTCTATCATATGGGTGATATTACACTAGACCCTGACTTGCTAAAGCAGGCTGAAGTTGCCGTGGGTAATAACTCAGTCACACTAGGCAACCACGCATTAGGTGGTGCTGTGCAATTTAGTACGGTTGATGCTGCTGATTTATTGGCGCCTGATCAGCAAATGGGCGGCAAAGTCCATGTGGGGTATGCGGATAACAATGATGAGTGGTTAACCGCTGCGACACTATTTGCCGCACCAACTGAAGATGTTGATTTATTGGCTTATTATGGCAGACGAGATGCCAAAGCAGGGGAAGATGGGAAAGGGGATGAAATTCAAACCAAAGACAGTAAAAGCGAAAATATATTGTTAAAAGCAGGCACTTATATCACACCAGATCAACATATCAAAGCAAGCTTTAGCCGTACTAAAAATACGGGCGACTATCCCCTACGTCCAGATTTTCCAATGACACAGGGCGATCAGAGTTTTAACCCTATTATCCCACAAGAAGTTAAGCGTGATACCTATACGCTTGAATACAACTTCGACCCATCGAATGACCTGATCGATATAGATGCTAATCTGTATCAAACTAAAACCGAAATGCACCGTAATTTTGATTCAAGTCTTAAAACAACAGGGGGTAAAATTCAAAACACTAGTTTAGTTGATTCAAGTTTTGGTTCACACAGGGTTATCACAGGCGTTGAACATTATAAAAAAGAATCTAAATTTGATGGACAAGATTTTGGCACACGTCGTCCAACTCACGGTACAGATGAAGCGAAAAGCACATCAGTATTTTTAGAGGATCAATGGCGTTTGAATAAGTTAACGCTGACTCCAGGGGTACGTTACGACCGCTATGAGTCACCAAAATATATTGCTGATGGTAAAAAATATAATAATGTTGTCGGTGCTTTAGCTGCCAGCTATGATATTGCGCCGCATACAACTGTGTTTGTAAGTTATACCGAGTTATTTAATGGTCCTAACTTAGGTCAAGTATTATATAACCGTAATGGGGAAGATACTTTTGTAAGTCGTAATTTAAAGCCAGAAGAAGGGGATAACTCAGAAGATGGTTTTACAACAACATTGCGCGGTCTCAATACAGCAAATGATACTTTGCAGCTCAGTGCAAAATACTTTGTGACAGATTTAGAGAACTATATTGACTTTGTACGAGTGCTACCGGGTGGCAGAGGGGGTATAGACTGTGAAACAGGGCTACCTGGAGGTCGTTGTAATGGCGCCTTAAATAAAGATGAAGAAGTCAGAATCAAAGGGGGAGAAGTTTCTGCCACCTATAGCGCTGACAATTATAATATTGGTCTAAGCTATGCTCGTGCCCGCAGTAACGGTAAAGAAACCGGCTATAACTTATACCGAGATACGGGTGATAAAGTCATGCTAAACTTGGCGACTCAACCAAGTGATGAAATGGAAATTGGATGGCGCAGTACTTTTGTTAGCTCTCTCACACCAAAAACAGCCGGCAATGATCCGAAAAAACCAAGCTATGATGTTCATGATGTATTTATGAGCTACACACCAAAACAGGTCAAAGGCTTAAAAGCAACTTTCGGGGTTTATAATCTATTTGATGAAACCTATGCAGATCATGCCTCACGTAACTTAGGTACGAATATGTCAGCTAATGGCGTGCGCTATCAAACTGACTATGAACCAGGTCGTAACTTTAAAGCCGCATTAACCTATCAGTTCTAAGAACAAACTCCTCGTGATATACGATGAGGCCAAAACAGAGGGTTATGAGATCAAAAAAAGGGCTTTTAAGACAAACAATTAAAGGAAGAGCGGTAGTTAAAGTAGTTAAAGCAATGGCAGCTACTCCTGCTTTACGCTACTATCTGCCAGTGTTGGCAATGCGTTTGCTATAGTTTGTCGTGTCGCTTGCTTCACGTCGCCACGACAAAGCTAAGCAACGCAGTATGCCAACTCTAGCAGTATATCCGCTGCAATCAGGGCTAAACCTCTTTTGGCACTCTTGTGCAGCAGCAGGTTAGACTTAATTTTAAGTTTGATATTCATTAAGCCATTAGTTAACAATGAAACCCCTATTGCTCAACATAGCAATGGAGGTTTTTCAATCGTTATTTATCCAAAAGGGCGGGATGATATGTCAATAATACGACAGAGGGAAAAACCGCAAACCTTTATAGTCTTATTGAGTCGGAATATTCAGACTTTGCGGAGGCGGTTGATGAGTTAGAGAAACTGGTGAAATAGCTCATGAAAAACGTTATGTAACTTTAGGTGTAATTGGTATTTTAGCAGCTAGTTTCTATTTCTACATGTTATTCTTTTTTTGGGTGATTACCGAGGTACGAGACTCAACATTTAATATCTATAACGTAATATTTGCTATGGTTAGCACACATTCTACACTCTAATGACGTTATGCATTATCGTCGACACTATCAACAAGGTGCGACTTACTTTTTTACGATTGTTTTGCAAGATAGGTATAGCGACTTGTTAATAGCTCATATCGACTTCTAAACAAATCCTGATAAAATCCATAGCACTGAGCTTATGATGCTTTTACGAAGGGTTCTCGGTTTAATTAGCAGGGAACGGGTATAGATAACTGTCCTCATCAATAATCTTGCGTTTTCTACCCTCAATATAATACTCACCTCCGTGTTCTAGGCGTATCATAAAGTCCCAATCTCCATTGGCGGCTAATAGCTCGTTAAATAGTTGCTGGCGTAGGCCTGCATAGGCATCTAAAGTATCTTTGCCAGACTTTAATAATAGCGGGGTGTCGGACACATAAAAGATGACAAAGGTATTGTCCGCACGCTTTTCAAGCCGTTGTAAGTCAATACCATATTTATCCAGCACCGTTTTAGTGGGATGATTAAAACGAGTGACATCATTAATCCAAACTGGTTTTTCAATATACTGATACCTTAGGTTATAGGTGTCATCCGTGGTTCTATATTCAAAGATACGACCATACTTGTCGATGACGTAAGAGGCAAAACGAGGAGAGGTGTGGGGGTCACCGCCACAGGCGCTATTGTGCTTTTCGTATATAGTCACCTCGACATTGCTATTTAATATCTCATTGTCGTAAGGCCCAATAGTGTATTGATAGCACTGTGTAAAGTGGCGCATGAGCAGGTCATAACTACGCTTTTGCTTAGGATTGAAATTTGCAAACGGGTTTATATCAAGGTTGGTGATAGAGATTGTACGATCATTCATAACAGGTGAATTATAAGAGGGATGCGCTAATACAGGCAAGCTTACCATATTTAGCAAGCTTGCCATAAAAGAGGTCAGCAGTTTTATCCGAGGCAATGATGACATCTGACACATCCTTTTGAAATAGGCTTTAATAAATAGTCAAGGCTATTTTAACAATGATTCCGCTATATTAATACAGACAGTTAGCTATCTATCTATCAGACTTAAACAACGATCAGATAATTACTATATTAAACAGTTATCGACGTCTAAATTTAAGTCTGGTTTGCATAGAGTTCACGCATTAATTTTTATCGTGCTTACCTCCACCCAACCTTGGCTGAATATATAAAAGTAATTATCCATCATAGGTTATATTACAAATCTCTTTACCATTAAAAGATACGTCTAATATATGACTGATATCAAAGATATAACTATCTCCTTAAAATAAAAACCGCCTATAGCGTTGGCTATGAGCGGTTTTATAATAATCTATCTTTGAGTTTGACTTTAGTGCAACTTATAGCGCAGGGTAGGCTTCTTTTAATGCCGCAATAATTTGTTCTTTTGCTGCATCATTATAAAGAGCGCACTCATTTTTATCAGCTTCTGTCAGTGTTTCACTGCCTGGCCAGTAATAGATGCCGTAATAAGTTTTATTGTCATATTTTACATAGGCGCTAGATGTATTATCTTCATACTCATCTTTATTAGATGATGCCTTCCATGGAATACCTGCCCATGTCCCTTCAAGTAGGTCAGTATTATAACTACCATCAAAGCCATTATCGCTAATACTGTCAGTTTCAAAATCGATATAAGGTATATCACCATGCGATATTGAAACGAGCTTTTTACAAGTGGCGTTGTTATTAAACACACTTAGCTGATTCGGTAAGTTATTTAGACGTTCAAGAGTTTCAGCTGAAATATACTCGTCGTCGATATTCTCAAGTGCAAACACATCTCCAATTTTCTGATTAGCAATTGATACGTCTTTCATTTTGAAAGTATAAGTTGCACCGTTACTTAATCGCTGAGTGAGAATATTATTGTTATATGTGGTCTTATACCACTCAACTTTTCGGAAGTTATTATCAGCGATAAGTGTAGATTTTGATCTCGCTTCAAGCCCATTTACTGTTAGGGCGTATTCAATCGTGTCCTCTACATTATCATTGATATAGTCGCTTTTGTTGTACAGGGATTGCTCAATGAATTCCATGGTATTGCTGTTTGTCGCACGGAAGCTTTCTAAATGGACGTCATTTAATTGCTCAGTGTTAGTCCCATTATAGCGCTCATCAAAGTAGAAAAAATGACCAATGATACCGGCTTGAGTATCAACAGGCTTCGGATCGATAGTCGTTAAAGGCGGCTTAGGTTGCGGGTTTGGCGTTACTGGTACAGGTACCAGTGGTAGCGTCTGGAACACATCGACATAGGTAAAGACATCATCTGAGCTAGGGTCTTTGGCAGTAATACAATCACCGTTATTGATCTTGTAAATGGTGTTTTGTTTTAACGCAGGAATATCAACGGCGTTGAAGCTGTTTTTATTGTAATGAGGTGCTAACGTCAACGGTGTATTGATAGGCACACGTGCGCTAAATTTGCCTTCATCATCAATACTGCCGTAATTAACAAAGCCGCGCCCTTTTATCATGGCATCGATGCCACCAGCGATTGGCTTTTGAGTATTTTCTTCAACAAAACAGCCTTGCACCAGTGCTGAATATTCAAGCACAGCAATGTCGAGGTTCCATAAAGTAAAGTGAGTGACCTGTCCTTGATAGGTGCCGTCAGACTGACGTATTGCGACACCATCTTTGATCCAAATCATCTGCTCTTCATCGTAATACCATAATGGTATTTGTGCTAAATCTTGATCGGTGGTGGCTTCTGGAAAGGTTAGTGTTGCTCTAGTATCTTCTTTTAAATTGAGCTTGGCACCTGTATTAGGGTCAGTCAATTTCACATCAATCACACCAACGGTGACCAGACCTGTCTCATTTCGGCCGTCTTTGTCTTGACCAGCAAAGGGCTGTGCAAAAGATTGAGCACCTTCAACTGAGTCAGGATTGTAGTAGTTGCTGGCAATATTAACTTTGCCGATGTAGTCTTTACCATCAGCGGTCACAATACTATTACTTGGAATAGTAACAGTGGCGCCTGATACTTGAAGCTGATTGATACCATTACTGCTGAAAAACTCAGTAGTAACTTGGTCAGCAGACAAGATGACATCGACAGTATAGATACCACTTGTCACTGCATTAATTTCTTTAGCAGTAGTCATATAGCCATCTTTTTTAATTAAGATGATTATGCTTGAGTCGTCTGCATCGATATCTGCTAACTCTAGCGTATATTTTCCAGTGGCGTCAGTAGTCACTGTCTTGTCAGCGGCTTGAATGGTCACGCCTTGGATAGGGTTGCCTGATTTATCACTAACCATGCCACTAACGGTAAGGTTTGAGGTGTCTTTGCTACTGGTTATTTTTTGAGTGCCTGATGAATCATCACCACCGCAGCCGGCTAAGCTAAGGGTTGCAATCAATAAACCTGATGTTAGTGCATGTAAGTTTTTCATGAGATATTCTCTTATACTAAATAATAGTAGTGTACACATTTTTCGTGACACTTTGAATATCTTTTTAAATATAGATTAATAAAACTTAAAGGGTGGTTTCATACATTAAGAATAGGCCGGTAGTGTTTTGGTTAGCTAGCTAGGACGGTTTCCTGAGTATGAAAAGCACCACGCCAACCCCCTATGTCAGGATAGTTGTCACCCCCTAAGAATAAACTAAATGGGGGCAACAAGGAATAATGATGCCAAGATATAGTGAAGAGAGAAAGCAAGCGATACTAAGCAAACTATCGCCACCACATAACTTAAGTGTAGCCCAAGCTGCAAGGAGTGAAGGCATAGGATTACAGACCCTGTATAATTGGCGCAATCAAGCCCAAAAGCAAGGACAGCCCATGCCCGGCAATAAAAACACCCCCGACAACTGGTCAAGCGAAGCCAAGCTTGCCACCATAATAGAAACCAGCAGACTGACAGAGACCGAACTTAGCGAATACTGCCGCAGTAAAGGCCTATACGTCGAACAAATCAAAGCATGGCGAGCAGGTGCCTTATCAGGCTTTAACCAAACACAGAAACAAAGCTTAGCAAGCAGACGACAACAACAAGCTGACCGCAAAAAGATTAAAAAACTAGAGCGTGAGCTTAATCGCAAAGAGAAAGCTTTAGCAGAAACAGCGGCTTTACTGGTGCTCAGAAAAAAGCTGGATGCGCTCTGGGAGACCGCTGGTCTCAATGATGGTGGCAAGCTTGGCTTCGCTTTGTAACCCCTAATGAGCGTCATACAGGTAAAGATAAAGAGATACTTGCTAAACGGAAACAGACGATAGAACACGCTAAAAGTCTTAACCCTACTCGTTGGGGGAGCCGAGCCGTAAGAAATTGTACGCTAGTTAAGCCAACGACTTTAAATCCGTTAAAAGCGCCTAAATCGATTGATGAAATGAGAGTCGCCTAGTTCGTAAAAAGGTGACAACTATGTTGACAAACACCGGCTTTGTAGTATTAGATCAAACTAATATTGATTCAGATTAATTTGCATATTTTGGTTGTTGTTGCATTCAGCTAAGTGCTACTTTCTATAGTAGTCTTTCTTTTAGGTTGTTACATTCCATTAAATAATTACTTGAAATTTCATTTTCGCCCAATTTAGAATAATATATAGATAAATTATCTAAAATCTTAATCTGTTGAATTAAATTACATGTTTCAATAGACAGATTAAGTCCAGTATTTAAGTAATCAATAGCAGAGTTTAAATCATTTTTTTCCAAATACATAACTCCCAAATTTCCAGTCCAAACTGCGATATTGAACTTATGTCCAACATCTATTGCGATACTTAAAGCCTCTCTATAAAAAATTTCAGCTTTATCAAAATCCTTATAATAATACAAATAAATATTGCCTAAATTACCCAAACTCCATCCTTTGTCAATTATGCTTCCTAAATAGTCAAATATTTTAAGGGCTTTATAAAAATGTAACATTGCTCCATTAAAATCTTTAAGTTTGTAAAGAGTTTTTCCTAACTCCATATGAATTTTTCCTTCGAAGGTATCATTATTAGGATACCAATATAGAGCTTCTGTAAAAGTTTTAATAGATGTCTCAAAGTCTTCTCTCTGGCGTTGAATAACCCCAATATGTCTATAATGAATGCCAATTAGTTCGCGATCATTTAAACTTTTAGCAATTTTCAGCCCTTTTATAGCGTGCGAGTAAGCTTCCTCGGGATGGTTAGAAGAGTATAGATAAGCTAAGTGACCTCTAACTTGACACTCTTCCTTAAGCAATTTTTTTTCAACTAATGTAGGAAGTATAGTATTATAAAATTTGAAAACATGCTTTTTTCCATGTGAATTATTTAACAACTCACCAGCAATAAAATATTTTAATACAAAGAAATTATCTTGTTGAGCCCATTTTCTTATGATGGACATCGTCATAGATTGATGTTGTTTCAAATTTGATTCATATACTGATAGACTAAAACCTAATTCACTTGATAAATAATTAATTAAATTATTTGTATCTCCCTTTATCCAATGCCCCTTACTATCTTTATGATAAATACTATCTGCTGTATTTATATCTGTGCACTTGAAAACTATTCTATTAAAAGGAAGTTTGATATGATCAATATGAATAATATTATTTCTAATTACATTATTTTTAAAAATGGGAGTTAAATCAAATATATCAGAGCAGCTATATCCCATAACTATAAAATCTGAAAAGGCTGTAGAAGATGTTAGATTATTTATAACCCTTTTTCTAGCTTCAAATGATATAGATTTAGCAACTTTCTCAATAGTTATAACCAGATTCTCTTTGTCTGTAATACATCCATGAATTTTAGTAATTACTGGCTTGCTTGAGGCAAAGTCGAAACTTAAAAACTCAACTTCATTTCTGAGTACATGATAATCTTCAGATTCAATAAGCCCATTATTATTAAGAGCTACCTCTAATAGATTTGTAAAGTTTGTAGTTACAATATGAGTAATTAAGCCTTTTTTTATAGCTTTTGCTATTAGGTCATGATTCTCACATGGTTCTCCTAATTCAAAAATATTTAACAGTAAGCTTGTGTCGCTATGTTTGTTTAAAATACTAAAAAACGCCTCAAATGGCATTTTTGAAGACTTAATAATTAACTCTTTCTCTGACGCCGTCATTGGTAAGCAGTCTAGAATTAAATTCATAATGCCAAACTCACCTTTAACTAAAGGTATGCCTGAATTAAAATCAAAACCAGCTCCTAAAAAAATCCCTGCATTATTTTTAAAAGACTTTACAATCAGATTAAGTATTCCGGATTCAGAGATTACCATTTAAATTATTCCAAGTAAGCCTTAAAAATTTTAATATATTACGAGTGCAATTGGAGAATAGTATTTTAAATTTATTTAAAAATCTCTGTGTCTTCATTATCTTCATTCAAAATAATACGAGCACGTAGTCTCGAGCTCTTGGGTGTTAAGGGTGCATATGCTGCAACAACTGCCCATCGTACCTGAAGATCTTTACAGAACTCTTCTACATTTTTTGAATCATTATTTTCTCTAACTAGATATTGTTCTACATCTCGTCTCAATATGCCATAACTTGAGCCACACTGATTATGAATTAGAGACTTCTCAGACGGTCTTAGTAAAACTTGAAGGCCAGCTAATAATGATATGACAATACTCATAAGCACAATAATAAACTGTGTCTTTTCGTCAGTAGACTTCAAGAATAAAAGACCACTATTAAATGAAGATAAAATAACTAAAGGTATTCCGATAAACTTATCAATTTGTGAATATCGTTCAGACTGATTAAAGTGACCAACTTGAGCTTTCTTTAGTCGAACCTTCCATTCTTCTAGTGTTTTCCTTTGTTTATCGTTCACAAATATCACCGCAACATTGAACAGCATGATCAAATAATAAAAAAAAGTATAGAGTCTACACCACTATCAATTCTTAAAAAAAGTTTGAAGAAAATGACATTTGATTATCCTATAAATTATTGTAAACAAGGGTAGCTTTTTAACTTATTAAGATTTGTATACTCTTTTAAATTATAAAAAAACACTAATACTTTAAATCCCACTTAAACAAAAAAGCTACTCTATATAGAGTAGCTTTTCTTAAATCAATTATCAATAAAAATTTATCAACCCGCCAGCATCGGCTTCAAAAACGCGCCCGTAAATGAGGCTTTATTTTCAGCAACTTCCTCAGGCGTGCCTTCCGCGATAATCATGCCACCATTCTTGCCGCCTTCAGGACCTAAGTCGACAATCCAGTCGGCAGTCTTAATGACGTCTAGGTTATGCTCAATGACAATAATGGTATTACCCTTGTCGCGCAGTGCATGCAGAATATTAAGTAGCTTATAAATATCGTGGAAATGCAAGCCAGTGGTTGGCTCATCCAATATATAGAGCGTCTGACCGGTATCGCGTTTGGCAAGCTCACGCGCCAGCTTAACACGTTGCGCCTCACCACCCGATAATGTCGGGGCAGACTGACCCAATCGAATATAGCTCAAGCCCACATCCATAAGCGCTTGTAGCCGGCGATGAATCGGCGGAATGGCTGAGAAGAATTCAGTCGCATCTTCTACTGTCATGTCCAATACTTCGGCGATGCTCTTACCTTTGTAATGAATCTCAAGCGTCTCACGGTTATAACGCTTGCCATGACAGCTGTCACAGGGCACGTACATATCGGGTAAGAAGTGCATTTCAACTTTAATAAGGCCATCACCCTGACAGGTCTCACAGCGACCGCCTTTGACGTTGAAGCTAAAGCGACCAGCTTTATAGCCTCGAGCTTTGGCCTCTTGAGTTTGCGAGAACAAGTCACGAATAGGGGTGAACACGCCAGTATAGGTCGCTGGGTTAGAGCGAGGGGTACGCCCAATTGGGCTTTGGTCAATATCGACCATTTTATCGAGATATTCAAGCCCAGTGATACTGTTGTATTTATCAGGCACTAAAGTCGATGCGTTGTTTAATTGGGTGGCGGCCAACGGCATCAAGGTACGGTTAATCAAGGTCGATTTACCTGAGCCTGAGACTCCAGTAATACAGGTAAAGGTGCCGATAGGAATGGTGAGATCGACATCCTGTAAGTTGTTACCTGAGGCGCCTTTTAGCTCAATCTGCATTGGCACTATCTTTTTGGGCTTGGGTTTTGCATTTTTAGCTGCTTTTTTAGCCGCCGCCGCTTTGGCTTTACCCATTGGCATAATACGTGCTTTTTCAGGCGGATTATTGAGATCAATGGTTTTGGCTTTATGACGGGTTTTAGGGATTTCGATTTTCTTTTTACCTGACAAGTATTGACCGGTTAATGACTCTTCGACATCCATAATGTCTTGCATCGTACCCTCAGCAATGACATGACCACCATGCACGCCAGCACCGACACCGATATCAATCACATGATCGGCTTGGCGAATGGCATCTTCATCGTGCTCAACGACCAACACGGTATTGCCAAGATCACGTAGACGCACAAGGGTCTGTAGCAGACGGTCGTTATCCCGTTGATGCAGACCGATAGAGGGCTCATCAAGTACATACATCACGCCCATCAAACCTGCCCCGATTTGGCTAGCAAGACGGATACGCTGAGCTTCACCGCCTGACAAGGTTTCAGCTGAGCGCGCAAGGTTTAGGTAATCAAGCCCGACACTGACTAAGAAATTCAGACGCTCGTTAATCTCTTTGAAAATCTTGTCGCTGACCTCCCCTTTGGCACCGCCCATGTGCAAATCGCTATAATAGTTTGCCGCATCGCCAATAGACAGCTGCACAATGTCAGCAATGCCTCGACCGTCCACACGCACGTTACGGGCTATCTCATTGAGACGGGCGCCATCACAGACGTTACAGGTGGTATCGGCTAAATATTTTGCCAATTCATCACGCACAAAGTTACTTTGCGTCTTGGCATAGCGGCGCTCAAGGTAGGGCAATACCCCTTCAAAAGGGGTGGTTTTTTTGGTTTTACGACCACGCTCATCGGTAAAGTTAAATTGGATCTTCTCTTTACCTGAGCCATTTAGGATAATATCGCGGTGCTCTTTATCCAGCTCCTGCCACGGTGTATCCATATCAATGTCAAAGTGCTTAGCGACTGTGGTCAATAGGCCAAAGTAATAGGCATGACGTCTGTCCCAACCGTTAATCGCGCCTTGGTTTAAGGTTTTCTCAGGATTGGTCACCAGCTTTTCAGCAGAAAAATATTGACGTTTGCCAAGGCCGTCACAGGCAGGGCAAGCGCCGTAAGGATTGTTAAAACTAAATAGGCGAGGCTCAAGCTCTGATACCGCACGGTCACAAATTGGGCAAGAGTGCTTGGCAGATAATACTTGGTCGTCGCTATCTTGATTGGACGCGTCTGGGTTTGGGTTGCCATCCATATAATGCAAAATAGCTAAATCACCACCTAAGCGCAGTGCGGTCTCTAAGCTCTCGGCAACACGGTTGCCTAAGTCATCCCGTACTTTGAAGCGGTCAACCACCACCTCAATCGTGTGTTTTTTATTCTTTTCAAGGGCAGGCAACTCATCCATATCATAGACGTTACCATCGACCCGCACGCGCACAAAACCTTGTCCCACAAGCTGCTCGAGTAGCACCACATGCTCACCCTTACGGTCACGCACCACAGGCGCTAATATCATCAGCTTAGTATTTTCAGGCAATGCCATAATGTCATCGACCATTTCGGTGATGGTTTGTGCCACCATCGGTAGGTCATGCACTGGGCAATAAGGCGTGCCAACACGGGCGTATAATAAACGAAGATAATCGTAAATCTCGGTAATGGTACCGACCGTAGAGCGCGGGTTATGGTTGGTAGATTTCTGTTCAATAGCAATGGCCGGCGATAAGCCTTCGATACTATCGACTTCCGGCTTATCCATTTGCGATAAAAACTGGCGCGCATACGCTGACAAGCTCTCGACGTAACGGCGCTGACCTTCAGCATACAAGGTGTCAAAGGCCAGAGATGACTTACCGGAACCAGAAAGCCCAGTGATAACCACAAATTTATCACGGGGAATGTCGATATTGATATTTTTTAAGTTATGCGTACGTGCGCCGCGAATTTTAATGTGTTCGTGTGCCATATAAAGCCTTTGTTATTGAATGTGTTAAATAGATAACTAGATAAATAATAAAGTAATGAATAATATGAGAGACATGCTGACTAATTTAAATAAGGTCAACATGAGGTTGTTAAGGTTAATCAAATAGTAAAAGGGTAGAAACAAACGCATAAATTGTCTGTTATTTTATAATAAAGTTATGACAATAAATGTGACTGTATAATGTAATAAGATATGTCTTTAATGGTTATAATTTAGCCGAAATTCAAGGGCGATTAACGAATCGTTGCCAAATACCGTTACTGGTCAGTTCAATAAAAGACGCTTTAAATACCAGCCCTTTTGCACAACATTGAGCGCATAATCGTAGGTTCACACCATATTTTGCATAGATACTTTATAATGTACCCCTAACAAATCATAATGTACCCCTAACAAATCCATTGTCTATGATTCGTCCTAAAATAGAGGGTCATAGATGACATTGTGGCAGCGACAAAGCGAGGCAATAGCATGAATAGCATTGAGAAACGAGCCATTGCAGGGATAGGTGGTATATTTGCTTTGCGAATGATCGGGCTATTTATGATCGTGCCAGTGTTTTCAGTCTATGGTCATGATTATGCGCATGCCACACCGCTATTAATCGGCTTGGCAGTGGGTATTTACGGTCTTGGGCAGGCGATATTTCAGATACCAATGAGCCTTGCTGCCGATAAGTTTCCGCGTAAGCCGATGATTCTGTTGGGTCTGGCTTTATTTGCCATTGGCGGTATTGTTGCAGCGACGGCCACCGATATCTATCAAGTGATTATTGGCCGTGCGCTGGCAGGTAGTGGGGCAGTATCTGCGATATTGATGGCGCTATTGGCCGATGTGACCCGTGAGCAGGTGCGTACCAAAGCCATGGCGACCATGGGCCTGACGATTGCGACCTCTATTATGTTGTCCTTCGCCATTGGGCCGATGATGGTAGCAAGTGTGGGGATCTCAGGGTTGTTTTGGTTAACCACCGTCTTTGCGGTATTGGCGATGATTTTGCTGCTGGTAGTGCCGACACCGCTGCGGGTGCTCAGGCACAACTTGGCCAACAAATCGATTGGCGAGCAATTAAAAGACGTGCTAAAGATTGGCGATTTAAATCGCTTACATATCGGTATCTTTGCACTGCATTTGACCATGACCGCTATTTTTGTGATTGTTCCGCAGCAGTTGTCAGATGTGCTTGGACTAAGCGTGCGTCAGCAAGGTTTGGTCTATTTACCGCTACTATTTATTGGTTTTGCGATTGCCATTCCGTTTATTATCATCGCCGAAAAGAAGCATAAAATGCGTCAGGTATTTTTGACTGCATTAACCACGATTGTATTGGCGTTTGTTTGTTTGGCATTGGGCAGTGGTTTAAGCGTTGGTCTGATTGTCGGTCTGGGTCTGTATTTTATTGGCTTTAATTTATTAGAAGCGACCATTCCCTCCTGGATTTCCAAAAAAGCACCAGTGGCGAATAAAGCGACGGCGATGGGCATTAATTCATCCAGTCAGTTTTTGGGCGCCTTCTTTGGTGGTGCGTTGGGCGGGCTACTATTAACACACAGCCCACTGCTCTCATGGGGCATATTGGGTGTGGTGATGGCGGTAGCGCTATTATTGATTATTCCGATTTCGCAGCCGCCGTATCTGACCAGTACCACTTTGGCGATTCCTAAGCAGACCAATATCAGTGCATGGTCGCAACAAGTGATGAATATTGGCGGAGTCGATGAAGTGGTAGTGATGCCAAAAGATGGTGTGGCTTATTTAAAACTGGATAAACAAAAACTTACCGATAATTCACGACAATTACTGTCGCAACTAACCGAAACTAAGCTAGATATTTAACCAAAATTTCGGTAGAGTGATGCTCAATAAACGTGACTATCGAATGATAAATAAAATCAATACGAAACCCTAAAGGAAGTATTATGCGTGGTATTAACAAAGTAATTATCGTAGGCCATTTAGGCAATGACCCTGAGACCCGTCAATTCAGTAATGGCGGCAGTGTAACCAACATTTCTGTTGCGACCTCTGAGCAGTGGACAGACAAACAAACCGGCGAGAAGCGTGAAGCGACCGAATGGCACCGCATTGCTCTATTTAACCGTTTGGGTGAAATTGCCGCTCAGTATCTACGTAAAGGCAGCCAAGTCTATATTGAGGGCAGCCTACGTACGCGTAAATGGCAGGATCAAAACGGCCAAGACCGTTATACAACCGAAATCCGTGCTGACCAAATGCAAATGTTAGGCGGCGGTTCTGGCGGCGGTGGCAACTTTGGTGGCCAGCAACAACCTCAGCAAGGTGGTAGCTATGGCAATCAAGGCGGTAATAACCAAGGTGGCTTTGGTGGTAATCAAGACCCACAAGGCGGTTTCCAAGGTCAGCAAGGCGGCGCTCAAGGTGGTAATACCTTTAATCAAGCGCCAAGCAGCCCGCAAAATACGGCACCGCAAGCACCAAGCGCACCTGCACAAGCGCCTGGTTTTAACAACCAAACCACGATACCTGCTGGCGGCATGACAGACACGCCAAAAGATGACGACATCCCATTCTGACGTTTACCTCAGACAATATTGTAAAGTCTAACTCTGAAACCCCGCCACTAGCGGGGTTTCTTGTTATTAAAATAACAAAAATAATGTAAAAAAATATTGATGCTATAGTTGATATAGTGTACCTTTATAATATGTAAAATATTTAGGTAAATAAATGAATATTCATCCTTCAACGACATCATTCATATTGGATAGTGGAGAACGATACTGCTTAGTTATAAATCAACTAACTGGCTTGCCTGTACATCACCCTAATTTATTTATTACTACTCAATTGCGAAACAAATCTGACTCTTTCTCCACGATGATATCTGCCGCAAATAACTTAGTTGTTTTTTTGAGGTTCTTGAATGACCGTGGTATTAATCTTGAACACAGGATCATGAGTCGTATTTTTCTAACTGTAAATGAAATAGATGATCTGCGTGACTATACACAAATAAAAGTTTCAAGCTTGCCAAGCAAGAAAATTAATAATAAAAAGGATATAGATACTGTTGTTAGTCCAATAACTCATTATATGAGGCTGACCACTATTTCTGATTATTGTGCATGGTATGCTAATCATCTAATTCAGCAGCCGGACCTTAATGAATCAAGGCAAATCAAGAGACTTCAATCTCAAATTAAATCTAGACGACCTACAAAGAAAGGAAGGAATAATAGACAGGACAAGTCTCTTGATGACTCACAGCTCGAAGTATTGTTTGAAGTAATAAGAATTAACTCAGAATTTAATCCATTTAGTAAAGATGTTCAGCGTAGAAATAGACTAATTATTTTGCTGCTATATCATCTCGGTCTAAGGGGTGGTGAGCTTCTTAATTTAAGAATTCAAGATATAGATTTTTCTAAAAAAGTCTTACGGGTAATTAGACGAGCTGATGAAAAAAATGATCCTAGAGTATTTGAGCCCAATGCTAAAACTCTAGAACGTTTAATTCCCCTTGGCGATATCTTAGTTAAAGAGCTACATGACTACATAACCCTTGATAGACGCAAAATAAAGAATGCTAAAAAGAATGATTTTTTATTCGTAACTCATAAATCAGGTCCTACAGTTGGACTACCAATCACGAAATCTGGCTACTATAAAGTGATCAATGTCGTTAGGTCGGTTTCACCGGAACTGTATAGGTTGACTGGTCATAAGTTGCGACATACATGGAATAGAAAGTTCTCGGAAAAAATGGATTCTCTAGACAAAGTGCCTAGTGAAGAGAGGCAGGAGCAAATGAGATCATTCCTTATGGGCTGGAAGCCTGGTTCTAAAACTGCTGCACACTACAATAGAAGGTATATTGAAGAACAGGCTAAAATAGCAGCTATTCAGCTGCAGTCAAATACTGGAATGAGACTACCAGAGGAAAATCTTAATGGCGAGTAATACTGCTATAAAAGTTGTTGAAATTCCACCAATTGTGAATACTGATGAAGATAGTAAATTTTACTGTAGATCTAAAAGTAAAGGCTATTCCTTTCATCTAGATGATGATATTTGGGTATTGGATAAAGATAAGTCAATAAACTTAATCAAAATAAAGAGCTTACTATCTGGAGTTGTTTTAAATAGTTTTTTAAAAGTATTGAGTTTTTATGCAAGTAATTTATCAGCAGCACATACAGCTAACATTGCTGCAACTTTTTTACATATGATCAAAACTACAGATGCTAAAGAAATATCAGAAACTGTTTTAATAAATTATAGGAGTTCGTTATCTAAAGATAAGGAATACTATTTAGGGGTAGTTATAGGTTTTCTACGTAAATGGTACGAGATGGGATATGAAGGTATCAATGAAGAGGTTATAAATCTTTTAGATAGCTGGCGAATCAAAGGGAACAGAAAAGGTGATGCTGTAAGGCGTCTAGATCCTATAGAAGGCCCATTGACAAATAACGAGCTACAAGCTTTCAATGAAGGTGCAATACATGCTTTTGAGCGAAGTATTATAACCTTAGATGAGCTTGCCTTGTCATTAATTATTAGTCATACAGGGCGTCGTCCTATTCAAATATCTCATTTAAAGGTAGCAGACGTTTTATGCGGTAAGAACAAAAGAGGTGAGCCCTATTTTATTCTTAATACCCCTAGAGCTAAGCATGGAGAAGGCTTTAGAACTCAATTTAAGCATTTTGCAATCACTGAAGAGCTGTGGTCAATACTTTCAGCTCAGACGAAAAATGCAATAGAAAAAGTTGAATCACAGCTAAAATTTGAACTAAATGAAGCTGATAGGCAGCTTATACCATTATTTCCAGACTATTCAAGGATAAAAGTTGTAGATTCTTTGTTTGAGTTTAGGGTCATGTCTGGAACAGATAAGTTACACATAGCTTCGGGTAAAGTAACTGATACGCTTCATTTTATAGTAGAAGCATCTGAAGTAAAATCTGAAAGAACAGGTGAGATTCTATCTATTAATGCACGTAGGTTTAGATATACAACAGGTACTAGGGCTGCTCGAGAGGGTTTTGGTGAACTTGTGATAGCAGAGCTTCTTGATCATAGTGATACTCAAAACGCTAGTGTATATATTAAAAACATCCCCGAACATGTTGAAAGGCTAGATGCTGCAGTTGGGTTTCAATTAGCTCCTTATGCTCAAGCATTCGCTGGTTTTTTAGTGGATTCTGAAAAAGAAGCTGAACGCGGCAATGATCCGAGCAGTAGGATTCGTACGCAAGAAGGATCTGGTATAGGGACATGTGGTGAACATGGCTTTTGTGGGGCAAACGTTCCCATTCCCTGTTATACCTGTATGCACTTTCAGCCGTGGCTAGATGGTCCTCATCAAGAGGTATATGAAAATCTTTTAAGTGAAAGAGAACGGGTAAAAAGTATTACTGGTGATATTGAGGTAGCTGCAATATTAGATAGAAGTATCTTGGCGGTAGCTGAGGTAATCTCACGTTGTGAGAAGCGTCGTTCTGAGCTTCAATTAGAGCGTGGAGTTGGCTATGAGTAATATCATACAATTCAAATCTAGAGCAGACTTATCTGCAGAAGCTAATTTAGAATCATTTATTGACATGTGTCGAGATGAATTAATCGTTTTTGGTTCTAATTTAGACTGGGATGCTAATGTATGGCCTAACGTCGGTGTGTTTTCTAAATTAGGCGTAAAGACTCGAAAGCCAAAAACTCATCAGGTAATGAGTCTCAGCTTTTTAGACTTCGCCAAAGCATATTTTCGTTATCAACAAGGCCATAATCCAACTGGTGCAAAGAATGAGTTAAAAGCATTGCGAGCTATAGAGTCTGCGCTAGAACAAGTAAATGATAATACATCGATTTCAGGACTATCTATAACTTGTTTAGATGAAGCAGCTCTTTTAGCACGGAATTATTATAGTGCGGGATCTGCTTATGACTGTGGTCGAGAGATTGAAAGATTGGCTAAATTTGTGTCTCAAAACAGTCTAATCAATGCAAACCTTAATGAATGGGTAAATCCTATTCCATGTCCTTCGAGCTTTGTTAAAACTGGCAAAAAAGCTAAAGAAAATAGGGAGAAAAAACTACCTGATTCTAAGGCGCTAGATGCTTTAGCGGAGATATTTGCGAGCAATCCTACAGAGGGCCGTGATATCTTTACAACTTCTGTGTTTGCAATGCTTATGTCTGCCCCTTCTCGTATTTCTGAAGTTCTCGCACTACCAGTTGATTGTGAAGTTACTGAAGTAGACAGTAAAGGTGTAGAGCGATATGGTTGGCGTTTTTATGCTGGTAAAGGCTATGGGGGAGATATTAAGTGGATACCTACTGTTATGGTGGAAACAGCGAAAACTGCTGTGGAAAGAGCAAAAGGGCTTTCATTAGAGGCTCGAAAACTCGCCAAGTGGATAGAAGAGAATCCAAATAAATTTTATCGTCATGAAAACTGTCCAAATGTTCCGGATAATCAACCATTGACTGGTGAACAAGCCTGTCAAGCACTGGGGTTGTCATTTAAGAACAAGGATACAGTTTATTCTAGTCTAAACTCTAGAGGCTTGGATCATCATGATGGTGCTAATACTCTAGAGAGCTTATGGGTACATGTTAATGACAGGCTTCCTAAAAGCTTTCCATGGTTGGATAAAGAAAAAGGAATTAAGCTCTCGAATGCACTTTTCGTATTAAATAAGAATCAGTTCCATGGTAATCGCCCCAGACTGTTAACTGAGCTTATGGCACCAGATGTGAACTTTTTTAATAATGATATTGGAACACGGCCAGCAGTAAAAGCACATAAAAATATTTTTGATAGATATGGATACTATGGTGAAAATGGAGAAAGATTAAAGGTTACATCGCATCAGGCAAGGCATTTATTAAATACGATTGCTCAACGTGGTGGATTATCTAACCTAGAGATAGCCAAGTGGTCTGGAAGGGCTAATATTAATCAAAATCGCACCTATAATCATATGACAGAGTATGAGTTAGTATCTATGGCTGAACGCATTGATCCATCAAAGTCATTATATGGGCCATTAGGAGAGGTTGAAAAGCACCTACCTGTTACATCTCAGGAATTTAATACATTAGAACAGGCTGCTGTACATGTGACAGAGTATGGCTATTGTGTGCATGACTATACTATGAGTCCTTGCGAAAAGTTTAGAGACTGTATTAATTGCACTGAACAGGTTTGTATCAAAGGAGATGACATTAAGCTAGTAAGAATGAAGGAGAGGCTGGCTCACATTGAAGCTCTCATCTCAAAAGCGCAGAAATCGTATGAAGAAGAGGATTACGGATCAGATAGGTGGCTTGAATACCAACTTAAAACATCAAAAAGACTTAGAGAGCTTATTGATATATTAGAGAATCCATCCATTGAAGATGGTGCGCAGGTTAAGCTTCGCGGGAGTGATTTCTCACAATTACGACGAGTAGCACAAAAGAAATCAATTTCAGCTGTGATAGGTAATGAAAGTCAGAGAGATGAAAAATTTATTTTAGAGGACCTAACTGGTTTGCTAGGAGGCGGTTTTGGCTAAACATCTTAACAGGCAAGATATTGAGGCTATTGTAAATTTAATTCGTGGTTGGGATGAACCTAAAATTACGTGGGCTGCGATTTGCGACGAAGTAGAGTCCTTAGTAGGGAAGAGGCCTACCCGACAATCTTTAAGCGCACAGGAGGCTATTAAAGACGCATATCAATCCAAAAAAGATTCGATTAAGGGTAAGGCCCCAGCTAAACCTAGGCCAGCCAGTTTAAACGCAGCTGCTTCTAGAATAGCCAATTTAGAAGCAGAGGTAGCAGAATTAAAAGAACAAAACAGGAAGTATAAGCAGATGTTTGTTGTATGGCAGTATAATGCATATCGGCGTGGTATGACCGAAGAGAGTTTAAATGCAGATATGCCTAAGATTGATCGAGAAAGATCTGACGAATCTTTGCGTTGATTTATATTACAGTTCAATAGTCAATTAAGAGTTTTATCAAGAATAAGTAAGTATATTTAGCATTTTAAGCTTTTGATTTATTCTTTATAAAACTCGCATTATGCACACTACTAAGCACCATAATTATTTGACTTATTAATCTGTAAATAATACTAAATTCTCGATGATTAAATTTTTGAAGACTATGAGTTCAAGGGTATTAAATGCATCATTATATATTGTTTTAATATTTTAAATACCTGAGTTAATAACTTGAAATTCGAAAGATTTATGTTCATTTTGAATTATTTTCAATCTTTCAAGTGTAATATCAGATATTTTTTTATAACCATATTTCCTGGCTGAATGCTTTAGCGGTATATCGCAATCCGTTTCCATCAAAATACATCTTCTATTACCATTATCAATTTGATTGAGTTCAGCTACTGCATGTGCTGTAGTTCCTGATCCAGCAAAGAAGTCGAGAATCACGGCCTCATCGTTAGAGCAAATATCAATAATTTTTTTTATATAAGACATAGGCTTAGGTGTGTCAAATATTTTAGAACCGAATAACTCTTTAATTTCTTTAGTAGCTTGTTCTGTATAAAAACTAGTGTCTTCCCAAATTGTTCTCACTTTAGTGCGTTTGATATTTATCGAGTCTCCAGCGTAGTTTTTAACATAAATTACGCCATTCTTACTAGCATATAATCTCCATTCTCTTTCTTTGGCAGTGTCAACCCCCCAAAGCCATCGCCTTTCAATACCTTTAGAATCAACAGGGGTAGTGCTAAGCCATCCAGGAATAGGATCTACGGATACTTTACCATTCTTAGGATTATAAAATAGAGGATAGAACATATTGGGTCTATCAACTCTTGAACTAGCTGCTCCTTTTTTACGAAACAGCCCATCGACTCGATATTGACCAAACTCATCAAGCTTATCATATGTTGTTTCATCTATTTGACCACGAAGTTTAGACTGTTTTGACTTACCATATATAAGAAGATATTCATGATTAGTAGCAAGATTATTTCTACTTCCTTTTCCATTTTTAGATCGACAAACGATTATGCTTCCAATAAAGTTGTCTTCTCCAAAAATTTTATCCATTAAAAATTTTAAGTACGCTTGTTCGTAGTCATCAACACTAACAGCTATAATCCCTGATTGTTTTAATAGTTCCTTAGCGTAAATTAAACGTGGCAACATAAAACTCATCCAAGAAGAATGTGTACCAAATATTCCATTTGACTTAGATTTACGGGTATCATTGTAGATAAAATTTGAACCAGTGTTGTAGGGAGGATCTATATAGCATAGATCTATTGATTCTTTAGAATAATGTGAAAGTCCTTTTAAGTATGATAAATTATCTCCTACGTATAGAGTAGTAACAAATTCAGACCAAGTTTGAACCTTATCTTCAATTGAATAGTTAACCTCTTCGGGTTGCAGGTCATTATCAAGTCCCAACTTTAAAGTCAATTTTTTAATTATTAGATCTATATTAGAGATCATGATTTACCCCTTTTTAAAAATGTATTATAGCGACTAAATCTAATTTTAACAGAAGGATTAATATGAAGTTTTACCCTGAGAATTTAACTTTAACTGAACAACTAGGTGAATTTGATCAATGGCTTACTGCGAGGCTTGAACGTGTTAAGGATAATGAAAAATTTACTTCTGAAATAGAATCTCTTTCTCAATGTATTGAAGTTATTTCTCCTTATCTTGATGATTTTTCGAGCTATGAAGTATTTGATATAGACAGTATATGCAATGCCATAGTAAGTGCTAGCGAACTATTTGTAACTGGGAAGAGCTTTGTAAAGGATGAGATAAATGTAACAGAGTTCTATGATACATTTTTCAATTTATTATTCTTAGCTTCCGGGGCTACTGATAATAATTTAAAAAATCACTTCTTAATACAGTTAAAAGAGGATGAAATTAAACCTTTTATACCTAAAAGAAGTGGAATCAAAAATACTATAAAATTTAGTCTAAAGGAACTTCCGTCTACCACTAAATCTGGATTTATTGCTAAATCGCTAGCCTCTTGCTTTGTGGGATCTCACAGATATTATAATTCTAAAGTAAAAACTGAACCAATATTCGATTTAAAAGTATATCTTACCTTACTTTTAAAGGAGTATATAAAACTAATTCTTGAAGATGAAGAAGAGATAAAGCAACTTTGGGCGGTCTGTTATGCTTACACGCAATTAAATGATATTGAATTAGAGGTTAATTTAGGTAAATACTTAATTAATGCTTGTACGATATTTAAAATACGAGGTAGTGTATCCGCTACTGGAGGCCATATTCCAGAAGATTTACTCAGGGAAAAGTTATCATACATGGGTTTGAGGCCTGACTTTGATTTTAATACTGCTGACGTTAAGATCGGTGAAGATGAGATAATTGAAAATAACAAGAGGAAAAAAAAGACTAGAGCTTACGATTTCATACTCCCATATAATATAGATGGTTGGGACCCAAAGCCAAAACTATTTATACAATCACAATTTTATGCAGGCGATTCTGGAAGTGTTTCCCATAAAGTAGTTGACCAAACACAAAGCTCTAGAGCTTTTACGCTTAAGAAATACAATAACGCTCGCTTTGTAGAGTACCTCGATGGTGCCGGTTATTATGCATCTTTACGAGGTGATTTGAAACATATGCTATCTTATGAAAATACCGCTTCATTTTTCCAAGTCAAAAGTATATTAGTACGACTAAGAAGAGAGTTGCAGTGCATTAATTTTTTAACTCCTATTGAATTTGAGCATGCTATTC
This sequence comes from Psychrobacter sp. CX16, assembly GCF_057396245.1. Lineage (NCBI taxonomy): Bacteria > Pseudomonadati > Pseudomonadota > Gammaproteobacteria > Moraxellales > Moraxellaceae > Psychrobacter > Psychrobacter sp. CX16. The sequence goes on along the minus strand of NZ_JBXYJF010000003.1, from coordinate 9,695 downwards.
TAATTAGTGAGAAGGGTCTTAAAGATGAAGTATATGAAGCCTTAGAAATTGACGGCTATCCACTTGAAGAAATAGAGCGAATATCATTTGTCTGCAAGAAACAGGGTTATATTACTGAAAATAATTCAAGATTAATCATATCTCCGGATCGTATAGAAATAGCAAGAAGATTACTAATTCTAGATATTGCGGCCAATAATGCTAGCCATATATCAAGAGAACAAAAAAATAGCTTTAAATATTTATTAGTTCCAGGTTACGGTGCTAATTGGGGTATTTTAGAATCTGAGCTAACTAATTTAGTCTGTACTATTTGTAAACAGACTGAAATTTTTGCTCCTGTTTTCTCGAGTGATATTGAATGGCTATTGGACGAAGGGGTTTTCAAACGTCGTTGATTATTCAGGATTAGCAAACTAGTATTTATAAAATACATTAGTTTGAATATAAGTTAATATTCAACTGGCCTTTATTAGAAATTGTAAATTTTTAGATTATATATTTATTTAAATTGACATTATTCTTTACTTATTTTATGAATTTACTAGGATAAGCTTTAATATAAAGGATATTTATTAAAATATTAAATATCAGGTGTACTTAAGTCTTCTAAGGAATACATAGTATAATAATGTTGATTAAGCCAAAGAGAGCCTATGTAGATAGGCTCTTTTTTTATAGATACCGAATAGAAAAATATCTAGTGCACAGATTTTATTGTTCAATTAAACCAAGCGAAGCAATATCGCTTTTTATATTATTCACCACGTCTTCAATATCTTGTTTGGTTAATAATGGGTTGATAGCACAGAATCTTAAAACAATTTTGTTATTTAACATGGTGGTGAAATAGATGGATTGATTTCTTTGTTCTGCCATTTCCGACAATTTATGGTTAATCTCATTGATCTCATCTTCAGTGTGGCGGTCGTCATAATATCTTATATTCACAATACCTAACTGAGCAGGCGAGACAATGTCGAAGTAGTCTTCAGCGCGGAACAATTGCTCAAAATATTCAGCATTATCAAAGCCTTTATCAATGGCTCGTCTCATCTCTTTAAGGCCCACTCTTTGTAGGGTGTACCATAAGCGCATACCACGGGCGGGCGCCGTTAACTCAATCCCCATATCCCAGAAGTTAATATTAGAATCATCTGATTTAATGTCGGTTAAATATTCAGGATTCTCCATAAACGTACGTGACATAGCTTGGCGGTCTTTACAAATGACAGTGGCGCAGCCATACGATTGAAACAGCCATTTATGACCGTCCCAGCTCACTGAGTCACTACGCTCAATACCCTCTAATAACTCACGATGAGAGGACAATAGTGCGCTCGCACCATAGGCACCATCAATGTGTAGCCAAGTATTGTATGCTTCACTGATATCTGCCAACTCATGTAGCGGGTCAATAGAGCCCGTATTGGTGGTACCGCAAGTACCTACGATTAAGAAGGGAATAAAGCCATCTTTTTTGTCTTGTTCGATTTGCGCTCTTAAGTCATCTGGGATGATTTGAAAGCGCTCATTGGTTTTGACTTTGCGGATATTGGCTTTAGGGATACCCATGACACGGATGCCTTTTGCCACGGACGAGTGGGTTTGGTCTGAGACGTAAACGGTGCCTTTACCGAATTCCTCATCTTTCAGCTTCTCATCTCGAGCCACAATGGACGCGGTTAAGTTTGCCATTGAGCCCCCGGAGACAAACAATCCACCAAGCTCTTTGACGGGATAACCAATTTGCTCACCCATCCAGTTAAGCAGTCTTTTTTCAGCGATTGCCATGCCCTGACTCAGCGTATGGCTACCACCATAAGGCGAATAAAAAGCATTAATCGCATCGCCAACCACAGATATGGGAGATAAGGCTAAAGGGATAAAAGAGAAAAATCTTGGGTTGTTTTGCTTGGTGCGATATTTATAAATCAGATCATGCATATCCTGTAAAACATCCTCTGCAGAACGCGACTCTTCAAGAAAGGGGATGTTTTTGATAGCCTCTTGTTTTTCCTTAGGCAAAGGGTTGAGGATATCAGTTTTGGCAACATTTGCCTGTTCTTCAACCATGATGGGCATGAATTTTTTCAGAGTTTTTTCAGCTTCTTCCCATTGAAATAAAATTGACTGATCTTGGGTCATCATTCTCTCCTTTTATTTATACTTATTTTAGGATTTAGTAGAGTGGTCTGCCTATTCGTATCATAACAGTCACTCGTTTTAAATTATTACTTAATAGTTTAAATAGTTAAGTTGTAAAAGTAAGTATTAAAGCTATGAACGTTAATATTATGAAGTTAATATCATAAGGATAGATAATTAATGGGTGTTCGAAATATTAAAGGTAGATTATTTTGTTAAACTAACCATTATCTTAACTAAAATGATGTGATTTATGATCAAAACCATTTATATAATATGACAAGATGCATTATAGTGTATTGTTTAATGTTGTCAGTCTGTATTAAATGTTAATAGAATAAATGAAAAGGCTTATTTCTTAAAAGTCTGGGCTTAATCTACAAGGCAAATCTAGTTTGATTCTGACTTAAAAAGAATATGTAATCCTCTTGTCATCATTAGGTATAATAATTAACGATTTTTAGTTATGCTAACCCTAACGTCATTCATTTAACATATTTAGGCTTTATATATCTTGCAATCGACTCTTTCCTCCTCTGGGCAAAACAAGAATGTCAAAGCGGCTCAACCAAGTAAGCTTTGGTGGCTCTTCGGTGCTTTGATACTGATGCTGTGCGTCATGATTCAAATGCCAGCGGTGTGGTTGGTCAATCAGTTTTTGCCAAGCTCCCCATATATTCAGCAGGTCTCTGGTAATATCTGGCAAGGTTCAGTGGTGGCTAAAGTTCCGCAGCAGTCGTCGAATATAGGCGCGTCACCTTTATCAGGCACAATCACTTGGCAATTAAAACCCTTATCACTATTCTTGGGACGGCTTGGTGCGGATGTAGAAATGACATCAGGGCAGACGCGTCTTACCGGAGAGGTAAGTCGAGGGTTCAGTGGTTGGCGAGTGACCGATTTATCAGGTCGAATTAATAAACAAACCTTGGCCTCTTTAGTCAGTTGGCGCCTACCGGATGCACCTATTCAGGTTAATGCTGTTTCTGCGACGCTCAATAAAGACAAAGGCTTTAGTGATGTCGATGGCCAATTAACATGGGCTGGCGGTGAGCTGGGTTATCCGAGTGGTGGTCAGACTTATACGTTATTATTACCCTCAATGCAGGCGGATTTAAGTCAAGAGAGCCGTAATAACAGCGAAGTGATACATGCCAACTTGATCGACAAAAATAGCAAGCGCTTGGGGGATATCTACTTAGATGCAGAGGGTATGCTCGATGTGGGCTTAACTCAGCGTATGCTTGAGCATATGCCAAGTTATAAAGGCAGCGCGCCGGCTGATACGGCTGTTGTTAGCGTGCGTCAGCCGCTACTGAGTAGTCTTGGTAGTGGAGGGGCTCAGTAATGGCGAAATCCTTTGGCTCACTGGCTACTCTCAATAAATCCTTAACAGATTGGCTCAATAAATTATCAGGTTGGCTGTTACTGGTGGCTATTGTTTGGCTGTGTTGGGGTATAGCACGTATTGTTTGGTTACTTTTAGCACCGCCGCAAGTGCCTAATTTGCCGCTTGCACAATTACAAGTCAAACCGCCTTCTAGTATTAATGCCAGTGCCGCTTTGTCTATTTTTGAGTCGCCACAAGTTCAGAGCCAGCCAACGCAGCCGCCACCTGATGTGATATTAGCAGGGGTACTGTTGGCGTCTCCTAGTAGCTTGTCGTCGGCTATGTTGAGTGTCAATGGGGTGATGGAGAATTATCGCGTTGGCGAGACACTAGCAGGTACCAACTATAAGTTGGTTAAAGTAGACTGGAACCAGGCCGTCATTGCCGACAGTAACAATAATGAGGTAGTGGTGGATATGCCCGAGCGGATGCCGCTTGATCAAAGCGGGCTGTATGATGAGGCGGGTAACCCAAATCTGCCACTAAACTCTGGTATGGCTAATGGTAGTAGTATACCTACCATGCCGGCGCAGCAGACGCCTTCTGGTTATGCTGACAATCAGCAAGATGAAGACAATATGCAGCAGCCAGCAAGCCCTGCACCCAGTGGTACAAGTCCGATGGCTGCCATTGATAATGCGGTCAGTGAGCTGAAGCAAAATCCCGCTAATTATCTAAGCAGCATGGGCGTTATGGCAACCGGTCAAGGTTATCAGGTGACAGACGCCATGCCATCTGGGCTGCGTAGTAAGCTTGGATTAGAGGCAGGTGACCGAGTGCTGTCAGTCAATGGTCAAAGCGTGGGCAATAACCCTGCCAGTGATGCTGATATACTTAGTCAGGTCAAGCAGTCGGGTCAAGCCACTATAGAAGTCCAGCGCGGCGATCAGATATTTACCGTCCGTCAGCAGTTTTAAACTCTTTAAAATAAGCGTCACCCTTTGGTGCTTGTTATTTGATTCATTAACAGAACGTCATTATTTAGGTACGATATAGCATGTTGAATTTGCGACCCTCTCAAGCCGTTAAACCGTTAGTCAAAAAGCTATCTCAGGCTATATTATCAGTCAGATTGAATCACTCTCCAATATCACCGAGTGCCCTCTCGGGTAGCTTATCTGCTAAGTCGATCAGCTGGCTGGTGCTGCCTGTAGCAATCGGCTTATCTACTCAAGCGGCTTATGCCGAAAGCTGGAAAGTGAATCTGCAAGATGCCAATATCAAGGCATTTATTAATGAAGTGGCGACCATTACCAATCAAAACTTTGTGTTAGATCCTCGTATTAACGGTAATGTGACGGTCATATCTAACCGAGCGCTATCGAGTGATGAGATTTACGAGCTGTTTTTAAGTGTCATGCAAGTCAACGGTATTGCTGCCATTGATACCGGCACCACGATTAAACTGGTACCAGATAACGTTGCCAAACAATCGGGTATTGCGGTTGATTTAGAGGGCAACTCACAAGGCGAGGCGCTTAAAACGCGGGTGGTTTATTTAGAGAATACTCAGGCCGCTGAGATACTTACGGTTATCCGTCCGCTAATGCCGCAGTCAGCCCATGCCGCTGCCGTTCCTGGTATTAACGCTTTAGTATTATCAGACCGTGCCGATAGCCTAAATCAAATTACTACCTTGATTCGTGATCTAGATGACAGCAACCATAATGCCTTAAGTGTTATTCCACTACAACACGTCGACCCTGAGCGTATGATGGATTTAATCAGTGGATTAACAGGTACTGCGGCTAATGGCGCCGGTACCGGTGGACAGCTTAAAGTCATTGCCGATGCTGCCAGCGATCGTTTACTGGTGCAGGGCAGTCCGGAGATGATTGCCAAAGTGCGTACCATGGTTAATCAACTCGATGTCAGCTCATCCAAACGCTTAAGTGGCCTGCGAGTCTTTCGTCTAAAATACGCCAGTGCCCCGCATGTGGCTGATATGCTGCGCGGTTTACTGTCCAATCAATCGATTAATAGCTCGGGTGCGGTATCTACCTTAGAGTCGGCCTCATTGACTGATAGTGCGGCGCAAGGCTCAAGCCTTAATAGCAGTAGCACGATAAATAGCAGTGCTAATAATAGTAGTTCGTCGACGTCCTCAGCAAGTAGCACGCCTCGTGCCGGACTTAGTCGCTCAAGTGGTGAAGCCTTTAGTATTATTGCTGATGAAACTCAAAATGCAGTGATTGTTAATGGTAAACCTGAGCTGATTGCTGAAGTAGAAGAAGCGGTGAATCAATTAGATACCCGCCGTGCGCAGGTGCTTATTCAGGCGGCAATTATCGAGGTATCGGGTAACGATGCCAAGCAATTGGGCGTACAGTGGGCGCTGGGGAATGCTAATAGTGGTTATGGCGTGGTGAACTTTAATAATGTGGGCGCTACAGCAACCTCATTGGCATCAGCGGCATTAACTGGAGCAGGCGTTAGTGAAGCGGCCAGTGCCATTGCCGGTGCCTTTTTAGGTATTGGAGATAGCAAAACCGATAGCCGTGGTAACCGTGAATTCTATGGTGCTATTTTGCAAGCGCTGGATTCAACCACCAGTGCTAACTTGTTATCTATGCCGTCTATTTTGACACTCGATAATGAGAAAGCCAGTATCTTGGTCGGCCAAAACGTGCCATTTGTGACCGGCTCTTACACCACCAGTGGTAACTCCTCGACTAACCCATTCCAGACCATTGAGCGTCAAGATGTGGGTATTAATTTAAATGTGATACCGCATATTGGTGATAATGGCACTGTGCGTTTGGAAGTGTCGCAGGAGGTGTCTTCGGTGGTGAATGGTAGTACCAGTAATGCCAGCGGATTGACTACCAACAAAAGCCTAATCAATACCACCATTTTGGCAGACGATCAGCAAACCATCGCACTTGGTGGCTTAATGCGTGACAACACTACTAATGGCGCTCAAAAGGTACCGGTATTGGGTGATATTCCACTTTTGGGTCGCTTGTTCCGCTCAGACAGCAGCAATACTGAAAAAAGCAACCTGATTATCTTTTTGCAGCCGACTATCTTAAGAGATGGTGGGGCGGTCGCCAGTGTTACCGAGAAGCGTTATGACCAAATGCGCGTCATGCAGCTGGTTATCGATCAAAACGGTACTATCAAAAAGATACCTATGTCAGGGGCAGCCAATTGGGGCGATGAGAGCAGTACCAATTATGAATTAGCGCCATTAAGCCCGGTATCACCTGCCTCGAACCGCAGTATCAGCTTGCCAAAATCGGATACGTTCCCTGTCTATAGTCAGCCTGATAATGGTCAGCAAGATGCCTATATTGATTTAAGCTCTGGCTCTAAAAATCGTTAATTCATCCTTGCTGATACACAGGAGCAATTAAATACGCTTACATATTGGCTAAACGTACCCTCTTGAAGAATCGCCGACTAGGTAGCATCCTAAAGGCAATTAGATACAAAAGAGGACTTGCACATGCGTTATACAAAATTAATGAAGCTTGGCGCTGTTGGGTTGGCGTTATTATTGATTCCACGCCGCAGTAGCCGATTAGCTAGTGGATATCCTAGACCTACTGATAGCGCTGACAATACGGTTGATGGTGAGTCATATTTCATCAATAATCAAAATAAAAAGTTAGCCGATAGTACCTCTATTCATCCTAATTCTGAATGAAATACAGACGGTAATCGCTAAAGCCCCAGAAGAAAGTTTGTAAATTCAAACAGAGGGGCAAGGGCAATAGGGTTAACGTCTGTTGCTTTCTATATGATTATCTAGATTATTTGCTATATATATCACTTTTATCCAATATTTAACTCACTGCTCATACTTAACGGTGAAATTTATTATGTCTCATAATTTAGATGACCAACCATCCGTAATCTATCCGCTCATCGATACGCACACTCACTTTGATGATTTTGTGTTCGATGACGACAGGGTAGCGCTTGCTCAGTCTGCTTATCAATCAGGCGTGCAGCATCTACTGCTTATCGGTTATCTAGCAAAATACTTTCAGCGCCTAAAAGACACCCAAGACCAATTAGATGAATTGAGTCAAACCTATCAAGTGCCCCAAGCGCATCTAACATCAGGATTGCACCCTGCTTATATTGCTGATCATACTGAGCAAGACTTAGAGGATTTAGCAGATTTTGTAAGGGCGCATCATCACATTGCGATTGGCGAGATTGGTTTGGATACTTTTACCGATGAGCTAAAGACAGAGAAGTCTGTTAAAAAGCAAAAGCAGTTTTTTAGAGCACAGCTTGATTTAGCGGTAGAACATCAATTGCCAGTGCTGTTACACATTCGCAAGGCACATGCTGAATGTTTAGCGCTGCTCAAAGAGCATGACTACGATGCACACAAATTAGGCGGTATTGCACACAGCTTCAGCGGCGGTGAGCAAGAAGCAAAAGCCTTTGTGAAACTTGGATTTAGACTGGGCGTGACTGGCCAAGTGACCAATACCAATGCCAAAAAGCTGCGCCGTGCCATTACTGAAGCGGTGAATGAGTACGGCATTGAATATCTAGTATTAGAAACAGACTGCCCTGATATGACGCCGGTTTGCTGCCAACATGGCGTTACGCCCACGCGTAATGTACCGGGTAATTTAAACTTTGTGCTCGACGCATTAAGTGAGCTGCTTAATATTGAAAAACCCAAGTTGGCCAAACAGCTTTGGCAAAACAGTTGTGATGCGTTAAGAGTCGACTGGGCATATCCTGAATAAGTGCCATCAACCTCACTAACACAAGATAAATTCGCATATGTTGTACAGTGGCTATTGGCTAAAATAGCTGCCTGATTTAATTTATATCGATTAATTTAACCATCTATTAGGATTGAACGCCTTATGACGAACTCAAATTCTGATCAGCCACAAGACACCACACAATATGACCGCCGTTTCCAAGGGACACGTACTCTTTATGGTCAAAATAGCTTTTTAAATTTTGAGAAGGCGCATGTGGTAGTGATAGGCGTTGGCGGCGTTGGAACTTGGGTAGTTGAGGGATTGGCACGTACCGGTGTCGGAAAATTAACCTTGATTGATATGGATGTATTGGTAGCATCAAACGTCAATCGTCAGCTGCCGGCGATGGACAGTACTTTTGGACGCAGTAAAATTGCATCAATGGCAGAGCGTGCTACGCAGATTAACCCTAAGATTACACTCAATTTAGTGGACGACTTTTTGACTGCAGATAATGTGGCACAGCTTTTGCCAAATAGAGCTGCAGCAAAGCAGGCGGCAGCCGCAGGCGAGCAAATGGTAATACTTGATTGTACCGATGATATGTCGGCAAAATTAGCGATTGCACTGCATTGCCGTTTTAATAAATTAAAGCTGATTTGTGCGGGCGGCGCCGGCGGTAAAACTGATCCGCTACAGATTACGGTCAGTGATTTAAAAGATACCTATCAAGATCCATTGTTGGCACGCCTGCGTAGTAAGCTGCGTCATGAACACAATATAAATAAAGAGATGAAAGAGAAATTTGGCATTAAATGCGTCTATTCTACTCAGCCGCCGATTGTTAATAAATCGGCTGATGGCAGCTGTCAGGTCGGCGGGCTACACTGCGGCGGCTATGGCTCTGCAGTAGCGGTGACCTCGGTCGTGGGCATGACGATGGTGAGTGAGACCTTAGCCTTGCTAAGTAGTAAGTATAGTCAGTGAGCTACTAATGAGCAGCTACTAAACAGTTACGGTGTTAACCTTGCTAAGCCTACACTTGTGGTAATTGCGCTTGGTTGCCTTGTCACCATTTTAGAATTCTCGGACTATAAACCGCTGATATAGATTTGAATAAAAAGCCCTTAGATTGACTCTAAGGGCTTTTTTAATGATGTTGTCCCGTCCTAAAATAAGTTTACGAAAAGGAAGCTTATAAATGGACAAAGCAGAAAGATCAAGGATTAAACGAACACAGAAAGATTACACACTCGGCTTTAAATTAGCTATTGTAGAGCAAGTAGAAAAAGGCGACATGACCTACAAACAAGCCCAAAAGCACTATGGCATACAAGGACGTAGTACCGTCCTAACTTGGCTTAGGAAACATGGTACATTAGACTGGAATACACCGCCAAAGAGCCTAAGAATGCCACACAAAGAAACCCCAGCCCAAATCATAAAAAGACTTGAGCGACAACTGGCTGATGAAAAAA